>JAMOZU010000061.1 GCA_023667745.1 Ruminococcus sp. | reverse complement strand
GGTAACGGCGGGAGCGGTGCGGCTTGTCTGCGTTCCCTTGTAGTAGTCGGAGATGCCCACCTCGGGCAGGTCGGCTAAAGAGGGAGCGGAGGCGAGGGTGGTAACGGACGTGTCAAGGGAGACCTCCGATACGGGGGCGGATGTTTCCGTGGTTTCGGATGTATAGTCCCCCGTGCCGAAAATTTGCGCAGTGGTGGTTTCGGTTGTGGTGCGTTCGGTGGCTACGGTTGTTTCGGGGGAAGTGTCCGTTTCGTAGATTATCTCCGCCGAATGCCTTGTGGTATAGGTAGGCAGAGCTTCCGCTTCTTCCGGGTATGCGGGTTCGCCGCATGCGGAAAGCAGAAAGGCAGTCAGGACAGAAATTGCCGTAATTGGCAATGTTACCGACTTTACGGAGGATAATTTGATTTTCCGAAAAAATTTATTTGACGGATTCATAGACATATACTCCCTATGATAATTTAAGGTATTTTTCCCGCCCCGCATAAAGGCTCGTAAAATATACGATTTAACCGGCGTTTTCACAGACCATGGTGATATGGATTATAAGCTCGTCATCGTTGGAGTAGCGGACATATTTGTTGTCTGTGACCCGTTTGTCGGAGGTGCTGTTGACATAGGCGAAAACGTCCCGTATCTCACGGCTGTCGAAAAGGCGGGAGTAGGCATTCTCATAGGACTTTTTATCCGCAAAGCGGACGGCGGCGTCCTTATGCCCCTTTTGCAGGGCGGACAGGGCGGCTGTTTTCAGCAGCTGCACGCCCTCTTCACCGCTTTGGGCATAGAAGCCTTCCCGCTTATAGTAATTTTCTCCGGAGGAACAGATGGGATAGGTGAAATAGGTGTTGTCGGGGATATGGGTAACGCCGATTATGTCCGAGTCGCAGGCTAAGAAATAGTAGTAGCGCAGAAAGTCCGGGTCGGGGGTCTCCAGAATGGGGTCGTCCCAAGTGCAGTCAACGTGATACCACATTCCGTCAAGGTTTACCATATTCCATGCGTGGCTTGCCCCTTGGGGGTTAGTGCCTGTGACGGTAAAGCAGGGTATCTCCGCTTTGCTGCAAAGGTACTCGAATGCAAAGGCATAGCCCTCGCACTGCGCTCCCCCCGCCACAAGCGCACCGTAGACGGTGTTGGAAAATTCCGTGTTCTCGTTGAAGGTGCAGCTTGTTACAAGGCAGTCATGAAAGGCAAGGAGTTTTTGGTAATCGGAGGCGTCGGGGGGAAGGGAAGAGAGAATCTCCGCTGTACGGCTGTCTATCTCCCGCTGCATATTTTCCGCCTGTTCGGCGGTGAAGCGGTAGTCCAGTTTCTGATTGGCGGAGTCCGACTGATGCCGGTAAAAAATGCTGTTGAGCCAGAATATATCCGGCTCGCCGTAGTAGACCGCCACGAATATTTTCCGCAGGGTGTCCGCAGGGAGAGGTTCGGGGAAAACGGCGTTCTCCTCGAAATTAAAGACCGCTTCCCGCATAATGCGGTAGTATTCCTTTTCCTTTTGGTCAAGCTGATTGTAAATATATCCGCCGCCCTCGTTGCCTGAAATTTCCCCGCTGTCGGAAGAGGAGACAAAGGAAGCGGAAGTACCCGTAGGTTCGGGCAGCGTTTCCTCTATCTCATTGCAGCCGCAAAGGAAAATAAGGCTCACAGCAGCAGCCAAAGTCAAAGCAACCGCTTTCATCACATGAAACTTCATTCAAACTCCGCTTTCACCGGGGCAATATTTATAATAATAAATAATATGCCCCTTGAATTTATTTAAGGCGGGGAAATACCTTAAACCGGCACTTCCCGAAAAACTCACATCCGCCCGTTCCTCTCCAGCCTCTAGCCTCTAACCTCTAGCCTCTAGTAGGCAAGATCAAGCTCGATGACCAGCGTGTTGGGGTCGCAGTTGGAGGAAACGCCCGTTACTTTGGAGCTTTCGCCCTTTATCCATGAGGCGTATTCCTTAAGGGAAGAGGAAGATGTAAGTTCATCGAATATGGATTTGTCGGTGACTCTTATTTCAGCTGTACGAAGCCCGCTGTCAGCACAGGATTTGAGCTTTGCACGCAGTGCCTTGTCGGCGGAGTCCTTGTCGGAGTAAAGCTCGTTTTTCACCTTGAAATAGTTAAGGTCGCTGTCGGTGCAGGCGGGGGGAGTAAAGTAGGTCACCTGTGTGCCTGTGATCTTTTTGTTGATGTTGAAGTGGGACTTGTTGTGTATCCACTCGTCGGGGACAAGGAAGTTGCGGTGGCGGATATTGGTGGTGTCAACCTCCGTAAGAATGGGGTCGTCCCAAGTGGTGTCAAGGTTGTACCACTTGCCTTCAACTTTCACCACATTCCATGCGTGGGAGCTGTTTTCGGAGTTCGTTCCGACTATGGTCATGGCCTCTATCCCCGAAAGGTCGCAGAGGTAGTGCATTGCCTTGGCATAGCCCGCACACTGTATATTGCCGCCGATAAAGCTGTTGTAGATGGTGGTTGTGGTGCTGTTGTCGTCCTTGACGAAATTGTTGTGGAGGACGATATAGTCGTGGAAATACTCCAGTTTTTCCCAGTCGCTCATGCCCTGAACGGCGGTGAGTATCTCGCTTACTTTGGCGTCTATCTCCTTTTGCATGCCGTCGATAATGTCCCGCTCTATCTCCCAGTACCACAGCTTGCCCTTAGCCATTCTTGCGGCGGAGAGCCAGAAAAGCTCCGGTTCCTGGTTGTAGACCATGCCGAATACCTTTACCCACATTTCGTCGGTAACGGTTTCGTCAACGTCGACTTTAAGGCGTATGGATTTAGCCGCTTCGAGAATGTCCTTGTAAAGTTTCTGCTCGGCGGCGTTTAACTGCTGATAGCTGTAGCGGGTGGTGCAGTCGATGTTGTAGTCCGCCATAACGGAGGCTTTGGGAGCTGTGGTAACGCCTGCTTCTATCATGGAAACGATGTCCTCATGATTTTCGGGGAGAGTAGTCTCTGCGGGTTCGGTGCCGCCGGGAACGTCCGTTCCCACAACGTCGCTGCCCAGTCCCAGCAGTTCGGCGGGGTCGACAAATTCGGTTGTTGTTGTTTCGCCGTTCTCACCGCCCTCGCCGCTTTCGGAGTTTACAAGCTCGCCGTCGGTGATGACGTTTATTGCCGTATCTTCCGTGACGGTTTCCTCTTCGGGGTTTTTATTGCCGCATGCCGTAAGGGTCACGGACATGGCAAGTATGAATGCAGTCAAGGCTGCGATCTTCTTTTTCATTGAAAGTCCTCCTACTGATATTAGCGGTATTTTCCCCCGCCGAATGCGGGGAAAATACCTGCATTGGTTCTGGTAAGATTTGCGTTAATAACTATTAACTGTTAATTATATATGATGTCATAGTGAACTACCTGAACGCCGCCTGTAAGGGATTTCTGCCGCTGAATACGGGCTACGTTTGCCGATTTGTTCTTGGCGTATCTCTGGTAGGTCTTGTAGGCATCGTCGGTCATCATCCGGTCGTAGACAGATTTGTCGGTGACACGCAGTTCCACCACGGTTTTCCCTGCGGCTATCTGAGCGTCAAAGTCCGCTTTAAGGGCGGCGTCCGCTTCTTCATAGGTGTTGTATATCTTATTGTAGGCGGCAAAGTAGTTGCAGCCTTCTTTGGTGCATGCGGGGGGATCGTACATCTTTACGGCGTTGCCGTTGCTTCTGATAAGGGTGCTTACGTTGCAGTGGGTCTTGTTATGTATCCATTCGTCGGGTACGAGGAAAAATTCATACTGAATGTAGTCGGCACCGAAGTCGTTGATGGGGTCGCCCCAGGTGGCGTCTATGTTGTAGTAGCCGTTCTGGCAGTAGACCACGTTCCATGCGTGGGAATCTCCGTCTGCATTTGTACCTGCCACAACGCAGCACTCTATCCCCGCCATATCGCAAAGATACTGCATAGTCTTGGCATAGCCTGCGCACTGCAAGTTGCCTTTTCCCGTAAGTCCGTTGTAGACAGAGCCGTTATAGCCGCTGTCGGACATACTGAAATCGTTGTTGAGGACGATATAATCATAGAACACTTTCAGCTTTGAGATGGTTCCGCTGTAATTGGCGGCTTTTGCAAGGACGTTGGCGGCGGCTGTGTCTATTTCAGCCTGCATTGCCTTTATCTCGCTTGCATCGGTGGTTTTGAAAGAGATGGTAGCAAAATTCGTTCCCGCCGAGACCGCAGAACCCAGCCAGAAAAGCTGCGGCTCGCTGTTGGAGACTATGGCATAGACTTTTACGATGTCGTCCTTGCTCATTCCCGACGGCACGGTAACTGCGCTGTCAAAGCTGTAGGCGGCGGAAACTATGTTATTGTACAGCTCCTGCTCGGAGGCGGAAAGCTGCTTGTAGGCGTATCTTGAAGAGGGTTTTATGTTGTATGAGCCTGTGGAGATACCGGGATTTACAAAAGAGCCGGATGTGCCTTCGGTGACCTCGGGGGTCACGGCGGGAGCGGCTGTTGTCACGGAGGCGGACTCGGTAACGGGGGCTGCTGTGGTCGTCGCCGCTGTTGTGACGGCGGGCTTGTTCATGGAGAGGTAGTCGGAATGGATAAATCCCCCTGCGGCTATTTTATAGTAGCCCGTATCGGTAATGGCTATGACCTCTACGCTGTCGCCGTAATAATAGCGGGAAATGGGGGTAGAGCCGATAATGGCCCGCTCTCTGGAGTAGCAGTCTTCGGTGATGTACATAACGCCTGTGGTCTCTGTTTCGCTCCAGGTATCGTTGTCGGCGGTGGTCTCGGTAGTTTCCTCGGTTGTCGCCTCGGTCTCGGTGGTTTCCTCCGTTTCCTCGGTTTCCTCCGGGAGAGTATCGGTAGGCTCGGTGGTGGTGGTAACGGTGGTGGTTGTCTCGGGAGGTTCTGTCTCCTCGGGAGTGGTCACGGTATCGGAGGGGGGAGGAGGCAGCACCATATCCTCGTCCACGTTTTTCTGGCAGCCCGCAAAGAGGGAAAATGCCATGCTGACAGCTATTATTCCGCTGAGCTTTCTTTTGCTGTTCATTTTACTTGACTCCTTTTCTTTTTATATTTTTTTATTTTACGGTATTTGACAAGCGGCTGTGCCGGGCAGTTTATTTTACCGATGTTTACTTTTCGTTCCGGACGCTTTCGGTCTCCGGAGGATTTTTTACGGCTTTGATACGCTCTATGCGCATATCCTCCGCCAGTATGACGGTAAAGAGGATATTCTTGTATTTTACCGAAGGGGTCTCGCCGTCTTCGGGAATGCGCCCCAGAAGGTCGGTGATAAAGCCGCTCATGGTATCGTACTCGCTGTCCTCGGGGAGAGGGCAGGAGAGAGTCTCCATAACATCCTCCGGGTTGGCTGTGCCGCTGATGGCGTAGGTGTTTTCGGAAATTTCCGATATATCCTCCGCTTCGTTGTCGTATTCGTCCTGTATGCTGCCGACTATCGCCTCCACAAGATCTTCCATGGTAACAAGCCCTGCCGTGCCGCCGTATTCGTCCACTGCCACTGCAAGCTGAAAATGCCCTGCTGTCATGGCGTGGAAAAGCTCGCCGCACATGCTGCTTTCCGGGACATACTCTGCGTCCCGCAGAAAATCTTTTACCGACGCGCTTTCGGCGGTACCCGTGCTTACAAGGCACAGAAGGTCTTTTACGTAAATTATCCCCTCTATATGATCGATGCTGTCTTTATAGACGGGTATCCTTGAAAATCCGCTGTTGATGGCGGCGTAGACCACTTCCGTTATCTCGCTTTCAACGCTTACCGCCACAATGTCCGTCCGGTGGGTCATCACCTCGGAAACGGTCATATCGTGGAACTCGAAGACATTGTTTATCATTTCCTTTTCGGAGGACTCTATTGCGCCGGTCTCGTTCCCTGCGTCCACCAGCATGAGTATCTCTTCTTCCGTTACCGGGTCTTCCCCCGTGCCAATGTCCGCTCCGAGAAGTTTTGACAGAGTTTTTGAGACAGCCGAGGATATGCCCGTTACGGGAAGGAGTATGATTTTCAGCAGGCTTACCAATGGAGCTGCCGCAGCGGCAAGGTTTTCCGCTTTTTTTCCTTTTACCGTATGGGCGGGAACGCCGTCCCCGACGCTTAACAGTATGACTGCCGCCGCAAGGGCTGCCGCCGCTGCCGCAGCAATGCGGGCGGGGAGAGTGAGGCTTTGGTTTATGAGAATTTTTTCCAAAACAGCCTTATAGAGGGCGAGGGAGAAAAGCATGGAATTTATGAGCCTGTGGGCGGCAAATGTGCGCCGCAGCGATGAGGGGCTTTCGAGGAGACCGAAAAGCAGACCTTTGTTCCCCTTTTCTTTTTCAAAAGATTTGACCTTGCTGTCGCTTATCTCCGTGCATGCCCTTTCGCAGCAGGAGAAAAAAACTCTTGCGAGGATCAGGACAGCAAGCGCAATACAGACCGCCGCCCCCGAACTATCAGAGTCCATAACCGACTTCCTTTCATGG
Source organism: Ruminococcus sp. (assembly GCA_023667745.1). Taxonomy (GTDB): domain Bacteria; phylum Bacillota; class Clostridia; order Oscillospirales; family Ruminococcaceae; genus Huintestinicola. The sequence continues at coordinate 4,398 of JAMOZU010000061.1, read as the reverse complement.
GAAATATCCCTTTATTTAACGGTTTAAACCGATAAATTTTTTTATGGGTATACTGACGTACATATTAATTATACATCAAAATTCCGGATATGTCAACGTGACTTTGATATAATCCTAAAGGGAAATAGGGGGCATAATTCGGTCAAAATAACCGAAGAGGAGGGAGAAAGAGGAACGTAACATAATTTTGTAATATTTGATACACAGTATGTCAAATAAATTCGGGATGACTTCAAAGCCTGCGGCAGGTCTAATCCTGTTTCCTGCTATTAATAGAACAATTTTCGAGGTCAAAATGTTTCAAAATCGGGTAAAGAAATTTGGTGAAAACGGTGTGAAAAAATTGTTGAAAATGCACAAGAGGGAAAAGTTTCGGGGTCAAGGGAAAATTAATTTAAGGTATTTTTCCGATGCATACTGCGGGAAATATAATTGCTTGCCGATTGTTAAAAAGGTATTTGATCGGTATTATATTACCGCTGTTTTCTTAAATCATAAATTGACGAAAAAACACTTGACAATCGGGGGAAAAAATTATATAATAGATATAATAGTATTATGTAGGCTTATGCTTATTTGTAAATCAATATGAGGTGATGGTATGCTGCCGGGCGATCCCGTTATGCTGATGAGCGTTATCAACACAAAACTGCGGGACTTTTATCCGTCCCTTGAGGCGTTTTTTGACGATACGGATTGGACGGAAGAGAAAATGTCAAGGGAAGATATTGAGAAAAAGCTTCTTGATGCGGGTTTTAAGTACGACCCGGAAAGAAACAGGTTTGTTTAGTGCCGAGGCGCATCATATGTAAAATTTTTCGGCGCAGTCAGCGGAAAAATTGTTAAAAATTACCAAAGCATATAAAAATAACGGGGAATTATGGCGAATGCTGTTAAATTCCGCCAAAATCACACGGGCAATAAGCAGACTGCGGGCAATGTCACTTTTCCGCTTCCTGCCTTTTGTCTCTTGCTTCTGAAAGGGGGTCTCTCCGAAAAAATGAATCCGAACAGGCTTTATGAAATATTGACGGAAACGCTGGCGGACGAGGATATCCGTGCGGAGATAGTGGAGCGGATAGCCGCAAAGGCCGCCTGCGATACGCTGCCCGGTCAGACGGAGCTTTTTCCGGGCGGGGATGGAATGGCGTTGGCGGCGGAGAATACGGAGCTTTCACGTCGGCTTGCGCTGTGTGAGTTGGAAAACGGGCGTTTGCAGGGGGAGAAAGCCGCTCTGATAGAGCGGATACGGAGCTTGCAGGAGGCTGTGAGCCAATACAGCAGCGCATACGGCATGCAGATAGCTCTTCATGCAAGGTTCACGGAGCTGGGCGAACCTGCGGCGGGGGCGATGAGGGGGTTTTTCAAGAACACGTCGCCGTCGGGGCTGTTCTTCTGCGGAGTTCAGCCGGACAATCTTATGGCGTTCAGGGACTACACCGAGCGGCTGGTGATAGAGGGGGACGGAGCGGCAACGGCGGCGGATATATTGCTGCTGGACGATCTGTATGTGTATCTGCTTAGCTGCTACAATTCAACGTTTACGTCTCCCGTGTATTCCCTTACGGCGGTAAAGCCGGGAGACGAGTTCGACGGGAGCATTCACCATAACATCGGGGTCGCCAAAAGCGGCAGGATAACAGAGGTAAAATTGCAGGGGTGCATTGCGAACGCAACAGGGAAAGTCGTCAGAAAGGCGATAGTGACGATATAAAGGTTATTTTGCGGCGGCTTCTCCGCGATCCCAACGGTGATAAAAAATAAATCGAATTTAATATTCGTAAATTTTGCAAATCCTTATATTGGATCGGATCAGTAATTCCCTAAAAAGGCAGGAGTCAGTTTATGGATACGAAAAAAATAAAACTTATCCCTACGGAAAAGGATTATATTTCAACTGCGGTGATAAAGCGCATACCCGAAACGGCGGCGGCGCAGGTGAAGCTCTTTGACGGAGCTGTTTCCAAAATTATGAAGCTTCTCGAAAAAACATGGGTAAAGTTTGCGGATAAGGATATATGGTTCAACACGGCTGTAAGCGGGATATTCCCCAATCTTGACACGTTTAAGGTATCAAGGCAGAATATATTCTTTTCCTATGTGGAAAGCAAGTTCAACCGTTCTTTCGAGGGATTCGAGGGGACGCTCATGAGCTTGGTGGAGCTGCGTGCGTCCGATGTAAGCAAGCTGCACAAGTTCGACAGGTGTCTTTTTGCGTTTAAGGAAAACGGTATTGTCAAGGCGGCGGACGTTACAAGCAACGAGACATATTCCTTTAACACGGCAAATCATCAGGAGGCGGTCTGCATACCGTCGGTAAGGTTTACCAAGAAAAACGGGCTGCCGCTGGCGGGGGAAGAGATAATAATGGTATTTCTCGACCATGAGCTTATCCCTGCGGGTCTCACTCCCGAAGAGACGGACAGTTTCTCCGACCTTATCTCCCTTTACAAGGCGGACAGGGGATATGTGGGAATTTCGGCGGAGGGGCATATTTCCTTTGACACCGAGAAAATAGCGGAAGATATAAAATCGGGAGAGTTTACGGGAAGCATCAACGGGCTGGATTTTTCCATGGACACATTGCTTGCTGTTGATAGGATAAAGGCGGACGATGATTTTACGGCGGCTCTCAAATTAAGTCTTCTTTGCTGCGACAAGCGGCGGGCGGATATAGACCCTTACGATGACAAGCTGTTGTCCGACCCCAACAGAGGTCACTGGGAGCTGTGGACCGACGGCAGCCCGGAGGAAGAGTGCGAATATGCCATTGAGATATCCGAGCCGCTTATTGCAAGAAATCCTTCGGCGGATATTGTAAAAGACGGCGTTATAGCCATAGATTTCGGCACGAAAAGCACGGTGGTGGTTTATCAGAAGCACTCGGAGCACACTCTTCCCATGGCTATAGGCACGGGGAGGCTAAGCGATTCGGACAGGGCGGAGCATTACGAAAATCCCACGGTAATGGAGTTTGCCAATTTGGAAAATTTCCTTGCCAAGTACAAAGCAAGGTTCGGGAGACCGGAAACGCTGTGGGAAGACCTGCCTGTGTCCCATGCGGCGTATTCGGATATGATGAAAAGCTCCAGCAGGGATTACTACTCCTTTTTCTGCGACTTAAAGCAGTGGGCGGGGGACGGCAACACCTCTCTGCGGATATGCGACAGAAACGGGGGAGAGTATCTCCTGCCGCCTTACATGAGCGACGATCCTGCCGCCTTTGACCCCATAGAGCTTTACGCCTATTATATAGGGCTTTACATCAACAATATGAGAAACGGCATATATCTGGATTATTATCTGTCCTTCCCCATTACCTTTGAAAAGGCTGTAAGAGAAAAGATAACCGCCGCTTTCGAGCGGGGGATAATGAAGACACTGCCCCAGACTGTGGCGGAGGACGAGGAGCTGATGAGCGATTTCAGGGTGGACGGCTCGGTGAGCGAACCTGCGGCATATGCGGTGTGCGCTATGGACGAGTACAGGGTATATCCCCAGAACGACGAGGCGTTCCACTACGGGATATTCGATTTCGGCGGGGGTACGACAGACTTTGATTTCGGCGTTGTTACGGTGTCGAAAAAGAGGAAGTTCGATTACACCATAGAAAATTACGGCTCCGGGGGAGACCGTTACCTTGGGGGTGAAAATCTGCTGGAGCTTATGGCGGTGACGGTGTTCAGGAACAATTACGCAACGCTGGCGGAAAATCGGATAACATTTGCTCTGCCGCCCCGCTGTGAGGAGTTTGCGGGGTCTGCGGCGGTGACTGCCCGATCAAGAGAGGCGCAGGCCAATATGCGCCATATGATGGAGACATTGCGCCCTCTGTGGGAGGACACGAGAGAGGGGATAGACGATTTTGACAGGGGAGTTCTGCGGGTGGATCTGTTCGACAGGGACGGGGATCTGCTGCCGAGGTTTGAGCTGAATGTAAACGATGAGGAGCTGACGGAGCTTATCAGGGAAAATATCTCGGCGGGCATTGACAATTTCTTTACATCTATGAGCCTTGCTTACACGGCGGACAACGCTTCCGTTCCCTCGGAGGTCAATATAATGCTGGCGGGAAATTCCTGCCGCAAGAAGATGGTGACGGAGCTGTTCAGGGAAAAGTTCGACGAGGGAGCGGACAAGCTGCGGCAGGCGTTGGGTATGGATATAGACGTTCAGTTCAACCTTTATCCGCCGTTGGGAACGGAAAGTGCATACGAGCTTATGGAAAGCAAGGAGCTTGACCCCCACAGGGGAAGCCTTGAACACCCTACGGGGAAGACCGGGGTTGCCTTCGGGCTTATCAAGTGCAGAAAGGGCGGAGTTATCGAGCGGCGTGAGCTTAGTTCCAAGAGCGAGGAGATACCCTTCAAGTACTTTATCGGTTTCAACAAGAGAGGG
>JAMOZU010000060.1 GCA_023667745.1 Ruminococcus sp. | reverse complement strand
CCGCAAGTTCTCCGAAAAACTCGGTTTCAGAAACGTCCCCGCTTTCGGTATCGGCGGTGCTTTCCGCATTTTCGGCAGCCTTGGCAGCCGCCTCTTCCTGCAAATTCCGATAGTAGGTCACATACTCCGCATTCAGCTCATCGAAATCTGCGCCGTCCTTGTAACGCTGCACATATTCCTCCGCTATAGCCATTCTTTCGGCTTTCCCGTCGGATTTCAAAAGATTGCCCTCACCGTCTTTAAGCTCCATGTCAATATAATTGATAAGTGCGTAGTTTTCGGAAAGATAGCTTTTTATATCGCTGTCGGGAACGCCGTACTCGCCCCCCTCGGAAAACAGATGCTCAAAGAGCATGCCCCGCTTTTCGTTGTTGAGATAAATGGACTGATAGGACTTTTGGCTTATGCCCATTTTGGTGTAATAATCCCCGCCGCTGTCCCACAGCTGTTCGCAATAGGTCTGAGCGGAGCTGAGAGTCTCGTCGGACAAGGCAAGACCGTACTCGCCGAACTTGTTTTCCACGGCGGCATATATCTGCATCTGCTTTGTGGCGTCGTCGTATATCCAGTCCTTGCCGTTTTTGCCCTCGATATCGGCGGTGTAAACATCGGTGTCGGCTGTGTCTGCCGATATATCGGGATTTTCCTCAGCTGCCGCCGCCTGCTGCTCATAGAGTTTCGACTGTGCGTCATAATAGGAAGTTTGCAGGAAATAAATAAGAACGCCCGCCGGGATACGCATACCGTCAATATCCGCTCCCCATGTGGTGTTCTCGCCGCAGCCGCAGAGGCTTGCACTCAAAACGACAGCCGCCGTCCCTGCCGCAATTCTCTTTATATTCATCTTCTTCATATTTCTACCGTTCCTTTCAAATGCTTGAAGAGTGTTTTTTATAAATCCAATATATTATTATACCACACTTTCCCTCAAAAGTCCATACCCCCGATATTTTTTCTGCAAAATAATACAAAATTTTTCTGAAGCAAAGGAAATTTTTGGTGATATGCACAATCGGCGGATATATGCGGTACTGCCGCCTGTCTGCACCCGCCCGCTCCGCACTGTCAAGAGAAAATTTACCGATTGGAGCGGCTTTTCTATCCTCTGTCCCCCGGCAGCATATTATTGATGACCTCCGATGTGGTAAGCAGCAGATTGTCGTCGGTGTCTCCCAGTTTCACCATATACACCGCCGTTTCGCTGCCTGCGGCTTTGAAATACCCCCTTGCGGTCATCTCTTCCTCGCTGTCGGGAGTGCAGGCGGTTATCCGCATAAGCTCCAAGCGGCTTTCCGTAAGAGATGTGTTGTACTTGTAAAATACCCGCTCGCCCGTAACCGAGTCGTTCTTTACGGTGACCTGCCCTTCCCACCTGCCCGGTATCATAAACACATAGCCGCTTGAAAGGTCGGTAAGGGAGGAGAACTTTTTCACCACCGTATAATTTTCAAACACGTTCCAGTTGGTTATATACAACGCCTCCGCTGTGTCCCGGTAGCCGGGGAAAGGCTCTCTTGAGGGTATCTCGATAATGCCGTCCCCGTCGGCGTCACGGCAGTAGATACTCCGGCTGCGGGTGGTGAGCCTTGTGATGTCCGAGCCGTCGAGAACAGCCGGGTTGCGCAGCTGCCCTTCTATGCAGTAGACTATCTCCGTGGCAAGGCTGCCGCTGCCCAGAAGACCGTCTATGAATATGGCAGGGGTGTCCGTGCCGATATATCCCCCGAGGACATTGGGCAGGTCGGCGGTGGATTCGCTTAACGCAACTCTTGTACTGCTTACCGCCCCCGCCCCCTTGTCCGTTACAAGAGATAAATATGCGGAATGGTTCTCGTTGTTGCAGTTTACAACGGCTATATCCTCCCCGCCGTCACGGTCAAGGTCAAGCCGCAGCATTTTGTAGTAGGATTCGGCATACTCCATCGTAAGCATGCCGTCCTCATAGTTGTAGACCCGCAAAGCCTTTTCCGTGGGGGTTATAAGCCCGTACCCCACAGCCATTCTCACCCGTCCGCTGCCGCCTAAATTGATAAAGAACACCTCTTCCACCGACGAACCCGCCCCCGCATGATCGTACACGGAACGCCAGCGGTAGCCGCCGTCCTCCGTTTGCTCCCTGTCGAGGATATTTACGCGGACATTCCCCTCCGAGCTGTCCTTTTTCCCGTAGAACGCCGCCGCCTCTTCCAGACCGTCCCCGTCCAGATCCGCAAACACCACCGACGAGCGGTACGCTCCCCCTTTGGGGTACACAAGGGAAATATCTTCTCCCGCCGATTCTTTGAGTGCGCCGTAAATTTCCGCCTGTTCCTCCGACAGCATAGGGGCTGTTAAAAGGCTGTCCGCAGAGGAAAGGCAGCCCGTAAGGGAAAACGCCGTCAGCAGCGCAAGCAGGATTTTCGGCATACGCTTTATTTTCGGTATACTCATTTTGATATACTCCTCATTCAGCTTTGTTCGGCGTGTCAGAAAAATTGCATCGTCTTGCCTCTTGTGTGAGCTTCGCTCACACATTTCTTGCCTCTAAAAAGCCAAAGCAGGACTTTGCATAAACTTACAAAAATCCCGCCTCGGTTTATCTCTTATTTAACGCTCATCACTGATCCAGCGTCTCCATCTCCTGATATGCCTTGTTGTTGATGGGAGCTTTGCTCCAGCGGCGGTTGCCTGTGTTGAGTTTGGGCATTACCCTGTAAACATAGGTACTCCAGAACACCGCTACCAAAGTTATGGTTATAAACACTATCCCTATATCCGAAACATCGGGAATGTTCATATCAAGGCGTTCGTCGTAATTGGTGGGGATAAGGAGCATGATATATCTGGGTATCGTGGACACTGCCGCCAGTATAGAGGAAACATACCCCATAAAACACATCCAGAAGCGGGTGTATTTTTTCTCCATGCCGTTAAAGAAGCGGGCTGTGTTCATAAAGAATACAACGGCTGTCATTCCCGAAAATATCTCGTAAACTATTTCCGAAGATTGGGCTGCAAGGGTGTTTTCCGTAAGGGTGGTCATAATATCCACCGTTTTCCAAACGCCGTAAATATAAAGGGTAGCGCAGTTTGCGGGAGAAAATCCCTCGCCTTTGAAAATATTTATTGCGATCGACAAAAACGTCAGGAACACCAGCAGCATAATAACATGATTTATCACCATACCCGCCGTGTAGCCCGTAAGCCTGCTGTAGTTCTTAGCCTCTTTGGCGGGCATCGTCTCGGCTATCTCGTTGTTCCTGTGGACTATCGCCCCAATATCCATTACCGCCTGCGCCAGCACCAGCACCGCCATAATAAGCGCACTGTACCCTGCACTGCCGGGTATCTTCTTTTTGAGCCTGTCATACCTTAACCGCCACGGGTTAATGAGTATACATGAGCCTACCACCTTATCCTTTGCGCTCCCCGCCAGCAGCACGAACGCCAGCAGGATAAATCCGGGAATAAGCACCATCATGGTATAATTTTTCATGGGGGACGGGTCTATATACCTGCCGGTGGTGAAATTCATATTCGTATACAGCTGTATCGTCCTTGCCGCCACTGCCAGTATCAGCACTATGACATACACGACAAGGGAAGTTTTCTTGGGGATAAAACCGCTTTTGTTTGCCTTGGCGATATTCTCCCGCCTTATTCTTGCGTCGCTTTTGACTATTTTGCTCATTGTCCCATCGTTCCCTTCTGCCTCTTATAAGCAGCCCGGCGGCTGCAAGGCATTTTTTTAGCCCGGGTATCATATTATTAATTAAGGAAATTTTTCGTCCCCGTAATTTTCAATAACGCTTATTTCTATTGTACAATATTTTTCCGGCGTTGTCAAGCGTTTTCGGAAAATTAATAAAATAATAATTTTCAAGCGTTTTTCTCTCTCCTCTGCAGCGGGAGAAATAATACAAATCCCTCATTGAATTATGGGGATCAGCCGCCTCAAAAAATCATATACAAAAATTTTTTAAGGCGGCTTCTTCTCCATAATTCTAACGGGGATTAGTATAACATCAGACAGGCATTTCCCCAAAAAACTTCCGGAGGTAAATAATATGAAAGAAATGTTAAAAACCGCCCTGCTGTGGATAGTGATAATCTGCGCATTGCCTGTGTTGCTTTGTGCAAAAGATGTTACAGCGTCCGGGGACAAGCCTGTAATGGGCAGTTCGGGAAATGGGGAAAACGGTGGACAATCGGGCGAAACTCCCCTTTTCACCCTCGTCGGTGAACTGACTCTTCTGATATACGGCTTTGAGGGAGACTATGTGACCCGAATGGATATCGAAGAATACGTTTACCGCTCGGTGTCGGCGCAGATACCGGGAGATACGGAGCTTGAAGCGTTAAAGGCGCAGGCGGCGGCGGCTCGTACATACGCCGTCCGTCGGCTGCTGTCGGGTACGGAGCAGGTAAGCGAGGGCGTTTTTGCCCACATGACCTGCGACCCGGAGAAATATCAAGTACCCCTGACCGACAGGGAAATAGCTCTTATTTACGGCGATGCTGACGGGCTTTCCGGCAATATCCCCCCGAAAGTCCGCCAAGCGGTTTCGGAGACGGCGGGAGAAATAATAGTTTACGGCGGGTCTCCCATAATAGCCGCATTCCACACCGCCAACGGCGGCGTTACCGAATGGGGCGGGTACGTATGGGACGAGCTTACCGATGAGAACGCTCCCTACCTATCCCCCGCCGAAAGCCGCTATGACAGGGAATCGGGATATTACGGCGTTAAATACACCTTCACCGACAGGGAGATACGGGCAAGGCTTTCCGCCGTGCTTGACGGCGTTACGGAGGAATATTCCGGCGTCACCCTTTTGTCGGTGACCGAGGCGGGGAATGTCCGCAGTCTTTCGATTTGCGGAAAGGAAATTTCCGGCGGGCTTTTCGCAAAAATATTTTCCCTGCCGAGCCGTGCATTCACCGCCGACTATGACAGCGGCAGCGGCGTTACCGTCTTCACCGTCAACGGCAGCGGACATATGGCGGGAATGAGCATATACGGCGCAGACCGCATGGCGGCGGAGGGGGCTGACTATCGGGAAATAATTCTGCATTATTACAAAGGGGTACGGGTGGGAAAACTGGCGGAAGACTGATATGCCTCCCGCTCTATTTTTCTTGCTTACTGCAATATCCCCTCATTCCGCAGAACCTGCATGTATACCCGTTCCCGCATGTCCCCTCAAACCGCTTGGACTCTATGTCCTCTACAGTCCGTGTAATGTCCGCTATCGTCCCGCTTATCTTTTGGCTGTCGTTGTCAAAGATGATGTAAGGACTTTCCGCCGTCTCCCCGGTGTAATACAGTTTCATTCGGCGGACGGGCTTTTTGTACCGCCGCTCTATCAGGAACGCATATATCTCCATCTGCTTTCTGTAATGGTCTGTACTGCGGGGGTCTTTTTTGATGTCCGGCTTGGGGCCGGTTTTGTAGTCCAAAATCTCGAACACATCGTCATTCTCGTAATATTCCAGCAGATCGACTACCCCCTGCAAAATGAATTTCTCCATAACAAGGTTAATTTTCTCTTCCGCCTTGTAAGCATACCTCATCTCGTCACCTCGGTTTTGGCAGTACCGCAGAACGTGTCCGAGTGCGTTGGTCTTCTGGTCGTCCGTAAAGGTGCAGCCTGTTTCGGATACTGTCTCAACGAGATGAACATTGTAAATTTCCCTTATTTTTTCCTCCCGCAGCAGCTCCCCTTTCCCCGAAATCACCGTGTTGTTTATCTCCTCCAAAGTCTCGTGAACAAGCGACCCTATAAAGGTATGGGCTATCTCCGGCGGCGCAAACCTAAGCTCCTTATAAAATTTATACTGCCTTGGGCAGTCCTCGTACACGGCAATGTGAGAGGTGAAGGAATATATATTCTTATACCTTGCCTTCTTTACCTCTGCGGCTTTTTTGCCCCCAAGGTCAGCTCCCGTAAACTCCGGCAGTCCTCTTGTGTATTCGGAAAATATGCCCGCCCTGTCCGTCCTTTCGGATAATACCAGCATATCCCTCGCCCTTGAAAAGGCTGTGTAATAAAGCCGCCAGAAGTCGAAATATTTTATATCCGCCAGTGGTTCGTAAGGAGGGCGGCTGAAATATTTCTGAGCCTTTGCCGTAATATCGTCTCTGCCCCTGCGGGGTCTTCCGCCCAAGGAACATACCACCGTTACGGGAAATTCCAGTCCTTTCGCCTGATGAACCGTCATAAAGGAAACGCACCCTTTCGGGGCAAATTCGGAAATATCCTCATACTCCCCTATACCGTCTATGTAAAGATACTTAAGATACTCGTTGAAAAACTGCTCCGGGCAGTCAACCTTGTTGTCCCCGGTGAGATGCTGCATATTGTGAAGCAGGGAAAATTTCGACAGCATTCGGGAAACCTCCGATAAATTCCTTGCCGCCCTTACCCTGCCCGCATTGTCCTCAAGGGAAACATCAAGGTAACTTTTAAACGGCTCAAAGCTCATGAGCCTGTAGAATATACCGAGCAGGCTCATATCGCTGTTCCCCTTTATCCCAGCAGTTTCTCCGAAGAGTTCCCTTACCGCCTCATGCAGCAAAGCATTTTCCTTGAAAAGCCCCGCCGCTTCCCCCACGCAGCTTTTGTAATATTCCCTCAGCTTCTCGTGAATGGGCAGAGTAAAACTGTTCCTTTTAAGGTCGGTAAGATACGTCCCGAAACACATTATCATGCAGCCTGTTATCTGCTTTACCTCCGTCCTTTCAAAAAACATCTTTGAACGGGGGGAATACACCGCTATGCCGTTTTCCTCCAGATACCCGCCCAGTTCCCTTGCCTCTGTCCCCTTTACCGAGCGGAACAGGAACGCTATCTGATTAAGGTCGGTGATATATCCTTCCCGCCTCATCCTGTTTATCATTTTCAGGATATTTTCTCCCTGCTCAAAGCCGTTCCTTCCCCCGCAGGTGAACACCGCCCGCTCCGTCTCCGTCCGTCCGCTGACAAGATGTTTTTCAAAGCGGAACTTGTCCCAGTTGAACAGGTTCACCCCCTCCGCATTTTCCATAAATCGGCTGCAGAAATTTATAATGTCTCCCTTCGAGCGGTAGTTTACATCAAGGTAGATTCTCCTGCATTCACCTTCCTTAAACTTTTCCGGGAACTCCAGAATATTCCTTATGGTAGCCCCTCTGAACCGATACATTCCCTGATCGTCATCCCCGACGACGCAGATATTTTTCCGCTCCCCCGCCAGTAAAAATATAAGCTGTTCCTGTATGAAGTTGGTGTCCTGATATTCGTCCACCATTATGTATTTGATTTTCTCCCGCAGCTTTTCCAGATACTCTCCGTCGCTGCGCAGCATTTCGAGGCAGCTCGTCTGTATCGCAGAAAAATCCAGTCGGCCGTATGTCCCCAGCAGTTCCCCGTAAGAGGTGACTATATCGTACAAAAGTACGACCTCCGGGTCTTTGTCGCATGCCAGCCGTTCCAAGCTGTTTTTATCCGTCAGTTCCTCCCGCAGCCTCGACGCAATCTCGCATATCTTTAATGCCCGTCTCCAGCAGCCGTACTCCGGCGGAAAAGTCTCCCGAAACCCGCTGATATACTCGAACGTTTCCATATTGCGGCTTACAAGATACGCCGCCTCAAAAGCGTCCGTCACCTTTCCCGGAACTGCCTTTTCATTTTCCCTCATTATCCGCAGGCACACTTCATGGAACGTACCTATATACATATCGGTCACATTCACCTCTGTGCCGCCTCTTTCGCAAAGCTCGTCGGACACTCTTGTAACAAGCTCCCTTGCCGCCTTTTTCGTGAACGTTACCGCCATTATCTCCTCGGGCGAAACTCCCATATCCAGAATAAGATGAGCTATCCTTTTTACCACCGTGAACGTCTTCCCCGTCCCCGGTCCCGCTATTATAAGCACCGGACCTTCCGTTGCCATAACGGCTTGCTCCTGAGATGAATTTAACATATTATCTCCTCAAACTCCATTCCCAGCACGCTCATAAAATCCTTGAGCCTGTCTGTCTTCCGGCGGCTTCCCTTTACCCTGAAAGTGACCCACGGTTCACCGTCATCTTCCCTTATTGCGTGCATAGGTGCAGACATGGGCATAGCCGTCGGAGCGGGCATATTCGCAGGCGGCGGCGCATATACCGGTGCAGCAGACGGCACGGATGCGGGCGCACTCTCCGCCGCCCCCGGAACGCCGTTCCCTGCCGCCGCCCTTGACCTTGCCGCTTCCTCTGCCATAATATACCGTGTATTCTTCTCCAGGCAGCTTGAAAAAGGCTCGCCGTCCAGATACATATCAACTATCAGTTTAACTATGGGGGAATCAAGCCCTGTAAGTACCTTCATCTCATTGTACGCCCTGTCTATCGCATCTTTCATCAGCGGCTCGAACCTGCTCCTGCCGACGGAGCCGCTGAGCCACTTTGGGTCGATTATCCTCTTGCGGAGCTTTTCCCCGTATTCTCCCAAGCATGCGGAATTTTCCTCATAGCATTCCTTTACCGCCCGCTCATTCTCTTCCCTTGCCCGTCTTTCGTTAGCCGCAAACTCATCGACTATCCTCTGCTGTTCCCTGTCGATTATCGCCGTCAGCTGCTTTATCTGCTTTTCCGCAATTTCATAGGGAGCAAGGCATTGCTTTTTATATTCCTTCCGCTTGTCCTCAATGGCTTTTTTCACCCTTGAAAGCTCGGTCTTGTCTTTTTTCACGTCCGCAGCGGACGTGTAAACACGGCTGCGGTACTCTGCTGCTGCGGCATTGAACAACGCCGTCAGCTGCTCGAAATCCCAGTTTACCACCTGTGTGTTCTCTATAACGGACAATTCAAAATCGGGCATATCCTTTTCTCCTTTTTACGGCAAATTTTTCCGTTTTTATTATACCATATTACCCAAAATTTGTCAACTGCTTTAAAAAGCGGGAAGCAGCAGTTCCGACCTTTGCAATAAATATAAGCGGCGGTCATTCACTGTCCGCAAATCTTTTCTGTTATCTGACCGCCGCCCATACCCTAACCTCTAACCTCTAGTTACTAGAAGCCTAACTTATACAACTGCACCCTCGCCTGTAACTCCTGGTCGTCCGGGAAAAATTCAGCCGCCTTTATGTACCACTCTTTCGCTTTCTCCATGTCATATACCGTCCCCTCTTCAAACTGATAGCAATGCGCCAGATTCCTCATGGCAACGCCGCTTCCAAGCTCTGCCGCCCTTTTGAAAAGCTCGAAGGCTTTCTTTGCCATTTCCTCGTCGTCGTCTTCCTTGCCCTTGTTGCCGTAGATAAAGGCAAGGTTTGTCATGCTCGCCGTATGCCCCTGCCCAGCGCCCTTTTCAAAAAGCTCACAAGCCTTTGCCTCGTCAACGTCCACTCCCCTGCCTTTCATATAACAAAGCCCAAGCGTGCAAAGCCCCTCGCCGCAGTTTTGCTCGGCGGATTTTTTAGCCCATTCAAAGGATTCTTTTATGCCCTCTTCGTCATCGTCAGAGGTGGCTTTATTGAAAAGCAAAGCCGAATATTTCGCCATTGCCTCCGGGTCGCCCGCTCTGGCTTTGCGGAGGATTATGTCTATTTCCGCAAGTTTATCGTAAATATCCTCTGCCTCCTGACAGCCGTTTTGGGCAGCCTTTTTCGCCCAGTACACCGCTTTTTCCTGATCCTTTTCAACGCCCTCTCCCAGATAATACAGCTTGCACAGCATTTCCTGCGCTCTGCCGATGTCGAATTTTTCTGCGGAATATTTCTTGTAAATTTCCGCCGCTTCTTCCGACTCGTCAATGTCAATGAGATTCTGTGCTTTTTGGAGTATTTTCGTTATCTCCGAACAATCGTTCACGGTAATATTGCTCTCGTCAATATCCTCATCATCGTCAAACATGGAAAAGCCCCCGCCAAGCCCCAGCGAGTCTGCCATTGCCAGTAAACCGGCTCCCCCGCCCTCGTTGCCGTAAGGTCTGCCGTAGTCAACGCTTCTCTGAAATAAGGACACAATGGACATATGCGTTATATTCGGTCTCTGTACCCCTGTTACGACCTTTGCCTTAAGTTCCCCGCCCGCAGCCGAAACAACAATGCCGCAGTTAAATGGGTCAAGCTCGGCAATTTTCTCCTCAAGCCCCTGCTGCTGCAAATACAGGTTAAGATTATTTGCGGCGTTAAATACGAGCCGCTGTGTTTCGTCATCATCCAGGCAGCTCATATTATCTCCGTCGACCTCGCCGTAAAAGGAGGGAGCTGTCATATATCCTCCGTCTGCGCCGTCTGTAGTTCCCGTAGATAAAGCGGTTCGGTTGTATGCGTTTATCTTTATCCCCTCGCCGTACTCGCAGAAAAAATAGTAAGGGTTTTTGACAAGCTCCATAGTATAATCCATTGTCTTGAAATTATGCTCCGAAAAATCAAGTTCGCTCAATGCGCCTACAGCGCCGGCGGTAACAAACACCGGCAGTTTCTGTGTACTCTCTGACATAGTAAATTTTCCTCCGTTTTATAATTTTACGCAATCTCTTATTTTGCGATAATTTTTTCCTTTATTTTCCTCCTCTGTCTCTATTATAACATATTACGGTAGACAAAATCTGTCTTTTTGACAAAAAAAAAAAAAAAGTAACAATAGTTTTACATAAAGTGCTGTATTAAATAATATTTTGTTCATATATGCCGCATATTTACCCAATTATACATTTTATCAAACATAACAGCCCCATTCCACTGCACACTTCATACTTTTGGAAGTACGGCAGACATACCCGGATTTTGCACAATACAATTTCAAAACGCCTGCCGGAACTCTTCTAACCTCTTACCTCTAATCTCTAAAACCGGTCAACGCACGCAAATTTACATTTTATTTTCGGTGTACGGCGGAAATTTTCTGACCTCTTACCTCTAACCTCTCAAAACCGGTCAA
>JAMOZU010000005.1 GCA_023667745.1 Ruminococcus sp. | reverse complement strand
CCACCCCCAGGCTGTCGCATATATAATGCTGAACGATAGCCGTATACTTCACTTACTTGCCTGCAACCTTGATATGCGGTAAAATGCTTAACTGTCACTGTATACGTTTCTTGCCGGGAGCATTCGCCTGAGTAACCATTAACTATTTCTAGCTTCTAGCCCTCTAATCTCTAGCTACTAGCTGTAAAACTTCCCTTACCGGAGTTCGCAACAACCTGAAGCACTTGGTTCTGCAAGGGACTTACTTTTCAATGCCAATTTACTTACTTGACCTTTACGGTAACTTCACTCACTGTTAACTATTAATTATTAACTATTAACTAATCCTGCCTCCTGCCTCTAAAACCCATATCCCCCGCAAAGCGACAAAAAAATTCCTGCTTCCTGCAGGACATAACCACCTGCGAATAACACTTACGAGGACTCTCTCTTCCTCCAATGCTGTAACGGGGCATTTTCCGTCCGCTCTTAATTGGCGTATTGATGTAGATACTGCCGTTCGGAACGTCCGCTCACGGGTGAAATTCGGCTCACTGACGGCTGCGGAAGACTTTCAGCCTGCGGTCTTCCTCTCTTTTGCAGTCGCTGTATAACAGCAGCTTACTTTGCCCGGTCATTGCGTTTGACTTATTCGGGTTTGAATTTACTTTTTTCGGGGACGAACACGCCCCATAACAGTATTATACACCATTCCCGGAAAAATTGCAAGAGTTTTTTCGGAAATTCCCAAAAAAATCTTGAATATTTATGAAATGTGTGGTATAATGTTTTAAAGGCATTGCCCGTTCGGGGTTCGTCTTCCGCTGTCGGCGGGGGAAAAGCCGCTTGATATGGGGATAATTGATAATTAAAAAAACGGTTTACCCGGTTTTTCCCAAAGCACGGAAAAAATTTACGGTAAAATAAACGCCGTGAAAAAAGTTAGGAGCTTTAAAATGGTAAACAGCGATTTTTATGCGGAGTATCTGGTTCAGAAAAAGCCCACGGGGCTTGACCTTGTGAAAAAGGGGCTTATCGGCGTGGCTGCGGCGGCGTTGGCGGCGGGTTTTTTTCTTATGTTCTTTATGATGTTTCCTTTGAATCTGGCGGGGGTGGCGCTCATATTCTATCTGGCGTATCTGCTGATAACCAATGTGGACGTGGAATATGAGTACATTCTCACCAACGGGGAAATGGACGTGGACAAGGTAATAGGCAGGCGCAAGCGCAAGCGGCTCATCACCGCTCCCATAGAGGATTTCACGGCGTTCGGGCAGCTTGCGGATGCTCCGGAGGAGGCGGACGGCTGCACCACTGTCCTTGCCGACGACGGTTCGTCCCAAAACGTCTACTTTGCGGACTTTGTTCACAAGAGTGCCGGGAACGTGCGGATAATTTTCTCCCCCTCCGAAAAGATTCTTGACGGCATGGAGATTTTTCTCCCCCGCCAGCTTAAAGCCGAGCTGAAGAAGAACAGAACAGTTAATAGTTAATAATTAATAGTTGTTGACTGCTGCTCTCTTGTGTTTTTACGGCGGGAGCATTTTATACGGAGAAAATATGCTTGTGTTATAAAAAATCCCGCCCCAAGCAAATACATTGCCCGGGGCGGGTATTCGTTTGCATACATACGGGAAAATCAGTCGGTGCTGTTGTTGTCGCCGTTAAAGGGGTCTTCGGAGTTTTCCTCTTGAGACGTGCAGGCGTTTTTGAGGACTTCCTCGTTCACCTTGTCCTTTGCGTCGGTGTAAATGTCCTTGAAAAAGTCCTTTACATCGCTTACAGCCCTGATGCCCGCCGCCGTAATGTCAACGGCGGTTTTGCGGATAGTCTCCGACCCGGCTATCTTCTGACCTACGAGAACTGCCGCCGCACCCGCTAAAGTGCAGCATACTTTTACACGCTGAAAATATCCTAACATATCGATCATTCCTTTCTTAACTTTTAAAGCCTATCACGGCTCATTAACGGCATTGTTTGCAATTTTATTATACTACCCGTTCTCCCTCTTGTCAAGATGTCCGGGCAATTTTTAATCTGATTTTAATCTTTCTAATCTTTTTTTAATAATCCGCAGCCGGGCAGTGTTCCCCACAGGGGAACATATTTCTTATCCGCAGCAGGAGAAACACATTACCCCTCTATCTTCCAGTCGATAGGCTCTATCCCCTGTTCACGCAGGAAGTCGTTGCACCTGCTGAAATGGCGGCAGCCGAAAAACCCGCTGTGCGCCGACAGAGGGGAGGGGTGAGCGCACTCCAGTATCAGGTGACGGTGATTTGTGATAAGCCGTTTTTTCGCTTTGGCATTGTTGCCCCACAGCAGGAACACAAGGGGACGTTCACGGGCGTTCAGCTTTTCGATAACGCTGTCGGTGAAAATCTCCCAGCCCTTTCCCTTGTGGGAATTTGCCTGCCCCCGCCGAACGGTCAGGACGGTGTTGAGCATTAGCAGCCCCTCGTCTGCCCATTTGTAAAGCTCCCCGTGCGGCGCAGGGGGAAGTCCCAGGTCGGCTTCAAGCTCTTTGTATATGTTCTGCAGGGACGGCGGCAGAGGGCAGCCCTTCTGCACCGAAAAGCACAGCCCGTGCGCCTGTCCCGGCTCGTGATAAGGGTCCTGTCCCAGAAGCACTGCCTTTGCCCCCTCGTAGGAAGTGTGTTTCATGGCATTAAAGATGTTGTTCATATCCGGGTAGACCTCACCGCCGAAATATTCCCTTTTGAGAAACTCCCGCAGCTCTTTGTAATAGGGCTTGTCAAATTCGCCCGCCATTATCTCGTCCCAGTCGTTGCCGAAGTGAACCATAAGAATTTTCAGTCCTTTCACGGGAGGTTTATGGGAGCAGTACAGCCGTCAAGCCGTCAAGCCGCCGATCCCCTTACCTGTTGATATACAGATCGGCGATGTCCTTTTTCCATTCGTCGGCGATATAGGTGCAGGTGTCGATGTCGCAGTCCTCGGCGGCGTTTTTCAGGCGGGTGAAAAAGTCCTCGAACACGTTGTCGTATACAAAGCCGCTGAGTTTTACTATAACGTCGTCTATCATAAGGGTGTCGAAATTTTCCAGAGCCTCTTTCAGCTCGTCGAGCATATCCATAAGCTCCACGGGGTCTGCGGGGCGAAGAGCCGCCTGATCCTCGGCATCTTCGGGGAATGTGGGGGCAAGCAGACGTTTGTAGTCCTTGTATTTCTTTATCATCTCACTGTGCCTGCGCTTGATGAACTCGATGTTCTGCTCCTTGCCCGCCTTTTCAAGTTCTGCCGCCATGGTGGCAAGGTCGTCCGCTCCTATCTGGCGGGAGGTACTCTTGAGGGAATGGACCTCGATGGTGTAGTCGTTCCACAGCTCGTTCTTGAAATGATCCTCGATAACGGCGGCTTTTCTCTCTATGGTCATGAAATATTCCTTAAGCACAGCCATATAAAGGCTCTCGCTGCCCAAAAGGTTCATGGCGTTTTCCACATTGAGTCCCTCTATCTTCAAGAGGGTGTTTTCCTTCTTTTCCTTTTCCTGCTTCTCCAGCTTCTCCATTTCCTCACGGTTCATGGGGACAAGTTTATCCTCGGGAATCCATTTGCGTATCATGGCGATTATGTCCTTTGCCTCAATGGGTTTCGGGAGAAAATCGTTCATGCCCTCTTTCAGGAACATCTCTTTTGCGCCGCCTATGGCGTTGGCTGTAAGGGCTATGATAGGCACTCCCGCATATTCGGGCATAAGGCGGCGGATTATGCGGGTGGTCTCCACGCCGTCCACTTCGGGCATCATGTGATCCATGAAGATGATGTCGTACATTTTGCCCTTTACCTTTTCGATGGTCTCGCCGGCGTTCATGGCGGTGTCCACCTGCATATTCAGGGGAGATATAAGCCCTCTGGCAACGGTCAGGTTGACGGAGTTGTCGTCCACGATAAGGACATGAGCGTCGGGGGCGGTAAAGAGGAAGTCCTCTTCTTCTATCTCCTCGGCATGGGCATATTCTGGGATAAGCCCCAGTGCGGCATAGAGATTGAGGAAATAAACGGGCTTGCGGATTATCTTCACATCGTCTGTCATACTGCCTCTTACGCTGCTGCCGAAATTATCTATAATAATACACTTGATGGGGGTCTCGCCGGGGTTGAAGAATTTGCGGACTTTATCGGAGTAAAGGGTGCGTTCCACAATAAGGACATCATGATGCTCGGAAAGATTGGACGTTCCCTCCATGTCCGTAGGGTCTATTCCCACTTTCAGCAGGTCGGTGATGACCTGATTTTTCAGGTATGTATTGTTTATGAGAATGGCTGTTTTGGGAAGGTCTTCCTTTTTTATCTCCATGGAAGATTCGCTGACGAGCCTTTGGGGGAGCATAAAGGAGAATTTGCTGCCCTTGTTGTACTCGCTTTCCACGGTGATACTGCCGTTCATAAGGCTCAACAGCTGGCGGCTTATGGCAAGCCCCAGTCCCGTACCCTCGATATTTCGGTTACGCTTGCTGTCCACCTGCTGGAATGAGCGGAAAAGTTTGTTGAGGTTTTCCTTTTTGATGCCGATACCCGTGTCGCTGATGGAGGCTTTCATCATTACCGTGTCGCCGCTGAAAGGAACGCACTCCAGTTTCAGCTTCACCTGACCTTGTGTGGTAAACTTTACGGCGTTGGTCAGCAGGTTCATGATTATCTGCTGAATGCGCACGTTGTCTCCCAACAGGCGGTGAGGGAGCTTGGGGGAAATATCCATAATAAGCTCAATATTCTTATTGCCTATTCTTGTGGAGATAATGCTGGAGATGTCGTTTATCATGCTAAGCGGCTCGTAGGTAACGGGATTTATCTCCATTTTCCCCGACTCTATCTTGGAAAAGTCCAGTATATCGTTGATGATGACAAGGAGATTTTTCGCCGCCGAGCGTATCTGATAGATACAGTCCTTTGCCTCCGGGGACATTTCCTCACGAAGAGCCATATCCGCCATGCCGAGAACTGCGTTCATGGGGGTGCGTATCTCGTGGCTCATATTGGCGAGGAAGTCGGATTTGGAGCGGGCGAATTTTTCTATCTCACGGTTGCTCAAATTGAGCTTGTAGCTGTTGTAAGCCATATTGGAGAGGATAGCCGCCATGGTGTGGAGGAATTTGGCGGCACGGTTGACAGTCTCCCGGTCGACGATATGTATCTTGCAGGCGGCGTCGTAATATTCCTCTATGTCTATGCCCAAATCATCGGCTATCCGGGCGAACTTGGCGGGGTCGGGAGGGGTCGTCAGCACCTGACCGCCTATAAAACTGCCCACCATTTTTCCGTTGGCTATAATGGGGGCGGCATAGTCCACCAGTCCCGCATGGCAGGTGTAGACGCTGGCGGTACCCTCTGTCATAGCCTGCTCCGCTCCCATTTTATCGCAGGCGTTGCAGCGTTTTTCTCCCTTGGGAGTGCAGCGGGTATATTTCATGCAGAAGTCGGAAAAGTTTGATCCTTTGGTCACGGCAACGCCGTCCTTATCGGTGGTGAGAGCCGCCATTCCCGTCATTTCGGAAAAAGCGTCCTGCAATTGCTGAAGCACTTCCACGTCTATAAGATTGGTCAGCTTGAGATCTTCGTTCATTAAAAACAACTCCTTTTTAGAGGTTAGATGTTAGAAGTAAGAGGTTAGAATAAGAGGTCAGAAAGGTGTTGTTGCATAGGTGAATTTATATAAATTTTAAGCTGAAATTTGTGCAAGTATACAAAATTAAATTACAAAGAAATAATTTGCGCAAAGCTATTGACAAGTAAGAAATTATATGTTATAATTAATTATAATATAACATCATATTGCACCACGCTCGCCGAGCAAGCTCGTTGTTCAAACTCTTGCCTCCAATTCTTCCAATCGAGTAAGGCTTTCAATCTCTAACCTCTTACCTCTAATCTCTAACCTCTCTAATGGCATTCATACCAACTCCTGCCCGTTTCCACGTCTGCGGCTAAGGGGACGGAAAGTTGGGCGGCGGAGCGCATTTCTTCGCCGAGGATTTTTGCGGCGGCGGGTGCGTCCGCTTCGGGGGCTTCTATGATAAGCTCGTCGTGAATTTGAAGGATAAGTTTTGCGGAGGGGAGCTCCTTTTCAAGGCGGCGGTAGACCTTTACCATTGCTATTTTTATAATGTCCGCCGCTGTCCCCTGAACGGGGGCGTTCATAGCCGCCCGCTCCCCGAATCCGCGGAGATTTTTGTTCTTGGCGGCAAGTTCGGGGATATAACGCCGTCTGCCGAACATGGTAAGGCTCCAGCCTTTGTCCGATGCGTCTTCCACGGACTTTTCCATAAATTCCTTTACGCCGGAAAAATTTGCAAGGTAGCCGTTGATGTAGTCCTTAGCCTGCGCCACGGTAACGTCGATGTCCTTGGAAAGGGAAAAGGGGCTTATGCCGTAAACGATACCGAAGTTTACCGCTTTTGCGGCTCGGCGCATATCGGCTGTGACCATATCCGGAGGGAGACCGAAGACCTGCGCCGCCGTTGTGGCGTGGATATCGCCGCCGCTGTTGAAGACTTCCCGCATATTCTTGTCGCCGCTTAAATGGGCGAGAATGCGCAGCTCTATCTGGCTGTAGTCGGCGTCGATAAAGACCTTCCCTTTGCCGCTGACGAAAAACTGCCGCATTTTCCGCCCCAGTTCCGTACGGACGGGGATATTCTGCAAGTTGGGCTCGGTGGAAGATATACGCCCTGTGCGGGTCTCGGTCTGTTTGTAGACGGTGTGTATACGTCCGTCGGGGGAGACGGTTTTAAGGAGTCCCTCAACGTAGGTTGACTGGAGCTTGGTGTATTGGCGATAGGTCAGTATCATATCGATAATGGGGTCTTTGTCCCGCAGTTCTTCGAGAACGTCCGCTCCGGTGGAGTAGCCTGTTTTGGTTTTGGTCTTCTTGCCGTGGGGCAGCCCCATTTCCTCAAAGAGGACAACGCCTAACTGTTTGGGGGAAGAGATGTTGAACTCATGCCCCGCCCGAAAATATATCTGCTGCTCCAAGCCCTCTATCTCGCCGATAAGTCCGTTGCCGAACGCACGAATGCCGTCCGTGTCCGGCTGAACGCCCTCATGCTCCATTGAAGCGAGGACTTCCGTCAGCGGCAGTTCCACTTCGTGGTAGAGCATATCCATTGAAAGGCGGGTTATTTCGCTGTCAAGCCGTTGGCATAGCCCCGACAGTGCCGCAATATCGGCAAACTCGTCCATATTTTCATAGGCGGGGCAGGCGTATTCGGCGCACAGCAGGGGAATTTTATACTCCGAGGCGGAGGCATTCAGGAGATAGCCCGCAATGTCTGCGTCCCCGGTGATGTTACAAAGTTTAGCTCCGTGTTCAAGGCAGTATCTGTAGGCGGGCTTGGCGGCAAAGGTGACTTTATCGAGTTTGCTTGCGAGAACGGCAAGAATGTCCCCTTCGTCGGTGAATTTGCAAAGGCTTTCCCCTTGGGAAAGATAGAGTGTGACAGGAAGCAGACCGTCTGCGGGAGAGAAGATGAAAGCGATAGGTGAGCCGTCCTTTAAAATGTCCGCAGTGGAAAGCTGTTTTACGGTGTAGGGTATGGGCTTCATTTCCGGCAGGGAGACGTTCTCTTCCGTTTTTACGGCGGAAGGGGCGACGTTCAGCTTTTCGAGAAGCCTTGTCATTTCAAGGTCGGTGAGTATTTCGGAAAGTTTGCCGTTGTCACGGTCGGTTGTTTTGTAAGCGGTGATGTCACGGTCGATTGGCGCGTTGGTGACGATAGTTGCAAGCCATTTGCTCTCCTTTGCCGAATCCGCTCCCTCGGTCAGCTTGGTGATGACCGACTTTGCGGCGGTCACCTCGCCTTTATCCAGTTTATCGTAAAGCTCCTCAACGGAGGAATACTGCTTGATAAGGGTCATGGCTGTTTTTTCGCCTATGCCTTTAACGCCGCTGATGTTATCGGAGCTGTCCCCCATAAGCCCCTTAAGGTCGATTATCTGGCGGGGGGAGAGACCGCCGTACATTTCGGCGAATTTTTCGGGAGTACAGCGGATAAGCTCCTTTGTGCCGTGGAGCAGGACGGTGACGTTATCGGTGACAAGCTGCAGGCTGTCACGGTCGCCTGTTAAGATATAGCAGCTGTCCTCCGAACCGCACAGGGACGCAAGCGTGCCTAAGATGTCGTCCGCTTCAAAGCCGGGGCACTCCAGGACAGTAACTCCCATAGCACGAAGAATGTCCTTTATCAGGGGCATTTGCATGGCAAGCTCATCGGGCATACCGTGACGGTTGGCTTTATAGTCGGCGTTGGCTTTATGGCGGAAGGTAGGCTCACGCAGGTCGAAAGCGGCGGCAACGCCGTCGGGGGATATTTCGCCGGTTATCTTAAGGTAGATATTCATAAAGCCCGTTATGGCGTTGGTGAAAACTCCCTTTTTGTTTGACAGGGCTTTCACGCCGTAAAAGGCTCGGTTCATTATGCTGTTGCCGTCTATTGCAAGTAGTTTCATTGGCTTGGCGTCCTTTCGGAAAATGTGTGCGGAGTACTCTATCGGATATTTTTCCCCGCCTGCGGCGGGGGAAAAACCGCCTTATAAAAAGAAATATCCTGACATATTATAATTGATGTTTTCTTATACGAATCTGATACAAGAGCTGTCGTAATAAGGGAGCTTGCTGTCGTGGGTCAGCAGGAGACAGCCGTTCACCTGCGCCTGGCAGATAAGTATTCTGTCAAAAGGGTCGATATGTCTGGGGGCGTTTTCTTTAAGGCGGAGGTTTTTGAGTTCGTATATGCTCTCTACGGATATATCAATTCTGTCAAATTCACTTTTGCGGCAGAAAACTTCCACGTTCTCCGCACCTACAGTCAATCCGGCGGGGTGCTTCAAATGCTTTATTTCAATTTCCAAAAGAGACATTACGCTGTAAGCAAATCTATTGTTGGGATCGCATATTATCTTTTGTGCCTCAGGCGGCAAAACATTGGGAGAGAGCAATAACCAAAGTAAAATATGAGTATCCATTAAATATTTCATTACAGCATATCCTCCGGAAAATCTTCAAGAAATTCCTCGTCAAGTTTTTCCCAAACCTCCGGCGGCGGGACTTCAAACAAGCCCTCTGCTATTCCCCAAAATTTGGGACGATAAGGTTTATCACTGTGAGGTTCGGAAACCATCGGCTCTATTTTCGCAATGGGTTTACCCGCTTTGGTAATTATAACGCAATCGTTGACCGCATCTTCAATAGAGTCAATAAGCCGGGCAAAATCTGCCTCCTTATATTCAACACGTACCATATACAAATACCTCCTGCCTGAACGTTTTATTTATAATAATTTTTCTGATTTTTTACAAAAAAGCAACAATAAAAAACTACAGCATATCATCATCATCAAAATCAAATTCCTTCAGATAATCCTCATGGATCTGATCCCATACATCATCCGGCGGAAGATGAAGAATGCCTTTGGCTGCGCCCAGAAAATCCGGACGGCGAGGGCTTTTGGGGGGAATGAACTGTATCTTTGCATAGGGTACGCCGTCTTTGGTGACTATGACATAATCGTTTACTGCGTCCTCCAGAGAGTCCGCAAGGTGCTCGAAGTTTTCCTTTGCTTCGGAAAGATTTACCTGTAACATCGGCAATGCCTCCTTTGTTGTATTGTGTTATTGCCGTGACCGTGAGCTGTCTGCCGTTTGCGTCCGTTCAAGGCTGTCGACGTAAAAACACGGTCATTATAATTATTGCCGGTTAATTATAAATTATCGGTCAGCACTCTATCCCTATTTTGCCCATAAATTTTTTGATAGTTTCTATCTCCGGGAAGAAGAGAACGTTGAAGCTCTTTTTGCAGTCGACTATTTCCATGGTGTTGTTGATAAAGCAGACCGTCTGCGTGCCTATGCCGTTCTGCTGCATTATTTTGGCGGAGGGGGCGAGTGTCTCCTCGGGGACGGAGATGTCCACCATAAAGCCGGAGATCATGGCGAAGTTGTTGGCGTATGAGGCGGCGACTATGTTCACCATTTCCCGCACCACGGAGGTCGCCATTTCGTCGAAGTCCCCTTTGTTTTTTATGGAAACGCCGGGGAAATAGGTCTGCACCAGCCGCTCCACAAAGGCAAAGGGTATCACGAACAGAAGCGAGCCTTTCAGATCGCCGCAAAGGGTGATAAGGTATGCGGCTGTCCTGCTGCTTAACATGTCCGTAAGCCTTGCCGCCTCGGCTGCGGAGATCACTTTTACTGTCGGTACGGAAATATCCGTGGGGGCTGTTATCATATCGGAAAGGGCTGTCGCCGCATTGCCTGCGCCCATATTGCCTATCTCCTGCAAAAAGGACGTGTGCATTTCGGTGAAGTCCGCAAAGCTGTTTACAGACACTGTGCATACCTCGTTTCTTTTGTGGTTATCCGTTTTTCCTTCCCCGAAATCTTTCTTTTTCCGGGAATACTTATACTTATATTTATTATACCATATTTATCTTCTTTTTTCCACTAACAAATTATGAACATTTGACAAAAATTTACAATCAAAAATTCGTAAAAGTTGACAAAACGTGTCAAGGAGTGTAATATTTATCCTTTTTGGTAAGCAGGATTATCAGGTCGATAAGCCAGCCTATGCCCCCAAGTCCTCCGGTAAAGAGCCAGAGAAGTCCCGTGCCTATTTTGCCCTCGTAAAAGCGGTGAACGCCGATGCAGCCCAAGAAAAGGCAGAGGAAAAAGGCTACCCATTTGTTTTTTACCCTGCCGCGGGGAATGGCGTAGGCGTTCATATTGGTGTTGCCGCTGTTCATGCTGTTATGGCTGTTGACGTTGCTGACGTTGTTGCTGTTGTAGTAATAGTTGTTTACCACCGGCTGACCGTTAGGAATGCTGCCGGAAGAGTTCGGATAGGTATTTGAAAAGCCCTGAGACGAGTTTGCATAAGGTTCTCCGTAAATACCCCCCCCCGGTATGCTGCCAAAGTTTGCGCCCTGTGTACGGTTATCGTATGCGCTGCCCTGTTGGCTGGGCTGCATATTGTTATACCCCTGCTGCATCTGTTGAGCCTGCATGGGGTCTGCGCTGCCGTAGGTCTTGCTGCCGCATTTGCTGCAAAAGGCATCTCCCGGTTCGATGGGATTGCCGCAGCGGCTGCAGAAGATAGGTCCGTTGTCCACCACTATGTTAAGCTCCGGGGAGGGTTCGTCGTAGGCGGTATAGCCTTGTCTTCCCGGCTTTGTAAGGTCAACGCCGCCGCTGTTGTCGTTGGGGTTGTAAAATTCACTCATGGTCATTCCTCCGTATATGGTTACAGTTCGGCAATGTCACGGACTGTCTGCTCGGTGACTTTGCCGTCCTGCCATGCAAATTCGATATATTTGCCGCCTCTGCCGTAAAGTCCCGCTTTTCCCGACTTCCATGAGGGGGGCAGGGCGGGCAGCAGCTGTATTTTTCCGCTGTGGGTCTGCAAAAGGGCTTCGATAATGCCTGCCGCTCCGCCGAAGTTGCCGTCAATCTGGAAAGGCGGGTGCATATCGAACATATTTGCCGCCGTTGACCAAGACAAGAGGGCATTTATATTCTCCTCCACCTGCTGCCCTTGGTGAAGTCTTGCCCACATATTGATTATCCATGCTCTTGACCAGCCTGTGTGTCCCCCGCCGTGGGAAAGGCGGCGTTCCAAGGTAGCCTTGGCGGCTTTGGCAAGGTCGGGGGTATTTTCGGGGGTGATGATGTCAGCGGGATAGAGGGCATAAAGCTGGGAGATATGGCGGTGTCCCGGTTCTGTCTCGTCATAGTCCTCCGCCCATTCCATTATCTGACCGTATTTGCCGATTTCAGGGCGGGGAAGTTTTTCCCTTGCCGATCTTATTTCACGGACGGTTTCAAGCTGTGAGGGGGAGAGAATGCCGCTGTCAAAGGCGTTAAGCTCGTCTGCGGATTTTATGATGTCGGTAAAGAGGGTAAAAAGAATCTGGCTGTCCATAGAGGGGGCTTTACAGAGAGTGCCTTTGCCGCCGTTTTTGGTGAAGTAGGTGTTTTCGGGGGAAACGGAAGGGTTGGTGACAAGTCTGCCCTTTTCGTCCTCGGTAAGGAAGTCGAGGAAAAATTCCGCCGCTTCCAGCATGGTGTCGAATTTTTCCGCCAAGAAATCTATATCCCTTGTATAGTCGTAATGGACGTAGATATGGGTGCAGAGCCATGCCAAGCCCATAGGCCAGAGAGTGCCGGGAAGCCATTTGTCCTGCGGGGCGGTGTCTCCCCAGATGTCGGTGTTATGGTGGCAGACCGCTCCCCTGCAGCGGTACATTTTCCGTGCGGTGACCCGTCCGTTCTCCCGCATTCTCTCGATATGGTCAAAGAGAGGGGTATGGCAGACTCCCAGTCCCTGCGCTTCCGCCGCCCAGTAGTTCATTTCGGTGTTGATATTGACGGTATATTTGCCGCCCCATGCGGGCCACATATCCTTGTTCCATATTCCCTGGAGATTAAGGGGGAGAGTACCCTCGCCCGAACCCGAGATCATAAGATATTTGGAGAAATTAAAATAGAGGTTTACAAGCTCGTTGTCCGCCGCTCCGTTTTTTACGCCCTTTAGCCGTTCCTCGGTGTTGTCGGGGACTTCCTCTATGGGGTCTATTCGTATATATGAACGGTCATAGAGGGACTTGTAATATTTTTCATGGCGGGCAAGGATCTGTTGATAGGATTTTCTGGCGGCGGTCTTGGCTTCGCTTAAGGATTTTTTCACATAGTCCCCGGTACGCCATGAAGACCGGGCGGAAATGAAGATATCCGCCGTCCTTGCGTTTTTGCAGAAGATACGGTTAGCCTCCGTGCCGCACTCGCCTTGCTCGCCCTCGCAGCGGACTGTTACGGCGCAGGCATAGGGTATGCCGTCGGAAACGGTGAAAAGAACGGTGCTGTTGTCGTAGGCTTCGTTTTTATCGTAGTTATCGTCCCTGCCGTCAATGGCGGCGGTGAAGGTGATATTGTCCTGTTGGGAAGTGAAGTGAATGATAATAGTTTCATCGGGTCTTGACGCTATGACCTGACGGGTAAACTCACAATCCCCGACTGTAAAGCGGGTTTCCTGCATGGCTGTATTGAGGGAAAGTGTTCGGGAATAATCGGTGCATTCGCCGCTTACGGTCTGCCAAATGTGCAAGTCCCCCAAGGGCTGATAATGGCGTTGGTTTTCGTTGGTGCCGTAAAAGGCATCGGCGCAGAGCTGTTCGGCTTCGGTTGTTTTCTCCTCGTTTATGAGGGAACGTATCTTCTCTAAATTATCATATGCTTTGGGGTTGTTTCGGTCACGGAAGTTTCCCGACCAGAGGGAATCTTCGTTGAGCTGTATAAGCTCGTTGTCGGGAGTTCCGAACACCATGCCGCCAAGCCGTCCGTTTCCCACGGGGAGAGCTTCGTTCCAGTCATCGGCGGGGCGGGTGTAGTAGAGAGTTTGAGATTTATTTATGGTTGTCATAATGAGCGACCGTCCTTTTTCTTATTGAGCGGTATTTTCCCCGCCTTCGGCGGGAAAAATACCGCCGCCGGAAATCTCTAAAAGGCAACTGCTGAATCAATCGGACAAATTAAATCTGCGGATAAAATTCTTATTCGATTAAATCAGCACTTGCTTTTTATTTGCAAAGTGTGCAGCAGTTGCCTGCCGCACACGTTACAAACATGAGGTGGTATTTCCCCCCGCCCGACGGCGGCGGAAAATACACTAATTAATTACATACCGGTAAGACCCGATCTTGCGATACCCTCGGTAAAGTTCTTCTGCAGGAAGATGTACATTATCAGAATGGGGGTTATGGAGATAAGGCAGCCGGATTCCATCCACACGATAAGCTCGCGCTGGTTTACCTTGACGTTGCCGTTGTTGAAAATTACTCTTGTAAGGGAAGCATCGAGGTTTTTGAGCTGGAGAGCTATGGTGCTGTTGTCGGTAAAGAATGAGGTACTTACATAGTAGTCGTTCCAGTACCATACAACGGAAAGCAGGAATACCGTAAGGAATGTTGAGCCTGCGTTGGGGATCATTATGCTGACGAATGTTTTAAGTGGGGAGCAGCCGTCAAGATAGGCTGCGTCCTCAAGTTCCTTGGGAAGTCCTCTGAAGGACTGGCGGAACAGGAATATGAACAGTCCGGCTTTTATCCCGTTTGCCGTAAGGGCAGGCATATACATGGTCAGGGGGGAATTTATCAGGTTGATATAGTTCCCTGTGATAGCATGGTAAACGCCCAAGGGGTTAAAGTAGCGGAAGAACATATACTGGGGGATAAGGATTATCTGCGGCGGCATAAGGATCATCATTATTACAACGCCGAAGAGTATGTTTTTTCCCTTGAAGTTGAACCGCCCGAAGCCGTAGCCGGTAACGGCGCAGGTAAGCACCTGCAATACGGAGCAGCCGATATTAAGGAACAGGGTATTGGCAAGGGTATGCCCGAAGTCCATGGTTCTTGCCGCGTCCTTGATGTTGGAGAGGGTGAACGTCCTTGAAAGCCAGATAATGGTGGGGTCGTTC
Organism: Ruminococcus sp.; assembly: GCA_023667745.1. Lineage (GTDB taxonomy): Bacteria > Bacillota > Clostridia > Oscillospirales > Ruminococcaceae > Huintestinicola. Next base: position 12,375 of record JAMOZU010000005.1, on the reverse strand, counting down.
ATCTCCGAACGAGGGCGGAAGGCTGCCGTTACCATATACAGCAGTGGGTAGACGATTACGAAACAAAGTCCGAACACCAGAAACGCACGGCATATGGGCCACACTGCGTCAAATGCTCTTTTCCTTTTCAGGTATTTCTGCTCCATGGGGGTAAGGGTCGCAAGGCGTTTCTTGAAGCGTTCCCTTTCCTCCTTGCGGGAGCGTTTTTCCTCCTTGGGAGGCTTGTCGGCAGCTCTTTTTTTCAAGAACTCCGAAACAGGGTTATTTTTTATTGCCTCTGCCATTATTCAAACCTCCTTATTAATCATCGTAGTAAACGATGCGGTTCATTATTGCGAAGATAATGCCCACCGCCAGCAGTACTATTGCAAAGTAACTCCATGCCATTGCCGCAGAGTAGCCGTAACGCCAGTCGTCCTGAACGGAGAGAACCTGCTCCATGACAACGTTGGTGGGGTCTGTAAAGGTGTCGATAATGGTATAGACAAGGTTTACAAGGATCATGGGGGAAACGTAGGGAAGGGTTATCTTCCAGAAAAATTCCCATGATGTTGCGCCCTCTATTGCCGCCGCCTCTTTTGCGGAAGTGGGTATGCCCTGCAAAGCCGACAGGAAGATGATTATCTGAATGCCGCATTTCCACACAAGGTTCAGAATGTCCGAGGTCATGGTGGAGAGCATTTCCGTCAGCTGGTCGTTGAAGCCGTAGATTCCCACAAATTCCAGAAGCTCGTCGACCATATCCGAGGAGAACATTGTGGAGAACTGCTCGGCGTCGGCTGTTCCGCTGGTGTCAAGGTTACCTGTGATTATGGCGTACACGGGGCCTGTGGCGATGATTACGGGAAGGAAGAACACCGCTCTGGCGAATGTCCTCCCGCGGAATTTCTGGTTAATGATGATAGCCACAAACAGGGAGAAGACCAGTATTACAGGGAGCTGCCATGCTGTCTGCCCCAGTACCGAGGTAAGGTTTACGGTAAAGTCCGGGTCGGTGGCGAAGGCTCGTTTGTAGTTTGCAAGCCCCAAGGGGGACATTATCAGTGCGCCCACGTCCGGCTTTACGTCGTAAAACGAGTAGATAAAAGACTTGATGACGGGAATGATAAAGAACATCAGCGAGCCTATAAACCATAGGGCTATGAAGCCGTAGCCGTAAAGTCCCTTTTTCTTTTCGTAGGATAGTCTCATTTGCCCAGTACCTCCTCTCCCAGATAGTCGGACAGTTTATAGACAGTGCCGTCCGCTTCTATGGATTTTTTGCTGAAGTTCACCGTGGTTTTGTAGCCGTTGGAGTAGGTGGTCTCTATTTCGTTGCCGTCGTGGGTGATTTCATAGGAGACTATTGTCGCATCGGCTGCGGGGGTGAGGACTTCATTGGCAAGGCTGTAGAGCTTTGCGGCGTCGTCAGCCCAGTTGGCGTAATATGCGTAATAGTATTTGTCAAGTTTGGTGTCTTTAAGCTCGGAAGCGGGAAGTCCCACAAAGTCGAAACTTAAATTGCTGCCTGCGGCAAGGTCGTGAAGGACTGCCTCGGCGATGTCCGCCTCGCTGTTCACGGCGCAGCCCGAATAGGGAGTTATGCCGTGGAGAACCATCTGATAGAAAGGTATCTCATAGTCGAACAGGTCAAACTTGCTGGAGTAGAAGGGGACGTTGGTGATATAGTCCGCATAGGGGAGAACATAGGCTGCGGCGTTATCCGCCAATATTGTGCCGTCTGACTTTGCGTCGGCGTAAATTTCGGTGATTATCCCTTTCGCCTTTTCTCTGGAGACTGCCTTTTTGCTGTAGTCTCCGTAGATGGTGTTGGAGAGAGAGCCGAAAGCAAAGTTGGTGATATTGTTCTTCCGATAGCTCTTTATGAGCTTGGTGAACGCCTTGTTATAGGAATCGGGAGTAAACAGGGACAGGGGATCGTAATACTCGTTGGCTATCCCGTGGGCTCTGTCGAACTCGGATATCTGCGCATAGGCGTTGGAAACTCTCATGGCGGTGTTGGTCATATTCCAGTAGCCGTTTCCTGTTTTATAGGTAAGGTTGGTGACCGAGGGGAAAAGTTTGATGTTGTTGGAGTCCGCATAGGACTGCAGGCTCTTCCATTTGCTCTTGCCGCCCAGTTTCGACGAGGGGTTGAAGGAATCGGTTATCTTTTCCCCGATGTCGTCGTTGGAGTACTTGTGATAGGCTACCACCATATCGTCAACGCCGTTGGAGTTAAGGGTCTCCAGAAGGTATTGGGCTGTTGCGAATGTGGTTACCGGCTCTTTTACGGTTACGGGAAGTCCCGCCACGGACTCGGTTTTGAGAGTGCCGCCGTAAAGATCGAGATAGAGGGAAGAGGAGTCTGTCAAGTCCTTATCCACAACGTCCTTGTCGTTTATGAGGTATTCCCTGTATTTTTCGGCAATGTCAACATAGTCCACCTTGCCGTCGTCGGAGGAGACGGGGTAGTATCTTACTTCCACCTCCGGCACTAAAATGCCTCTTTTCTCGAACACTTTCAAGGGGTTGGACTCGCCGCCCATAAGATATTCGTCCTGGGTGCGGAGTTCAAAGTCGAAATATGTGGAGTTGTAGTCGGTGTTCTGCTGGTTGGAGACATAGGTGTTGATGGAAGCGCAAGTGTCGCCCTTGTCGGCTACCACCATAAGTCCTGCGTCCTGCCCGCCGTCCTTGCCCTGCTTTACAATGCCGAACATGGGCATATTGACGTTCTGGGTAACAGGTTGCTTCTGGGTCTTGACTATGGTGATGTTCCTGCCGTAGACAGTCCCTTTATAGGTCTTCATGCCTGTTTTGCCGTTGTTGAACTCTATAACGGCTCCGCCTCCGTCGGGGACGACGAAGTACCCTTCATCTTCAAGTCCCGCCGCACCGAATGTGGTCATAAGAGCTAAGTCGCATACAAGCTGACCGTCGTAGCTGGAGGGGTTGTTCTCATGGATCTGCGTGGTGTCGATGTAGAGTTTCATATAACCGTCCTGCAGAGTATATTCCACGGGAATGTCAATTCCGGGCTGATCGAACGAATAGGTTATCCGAACGCCGTCGGTAATCTTCTCCACCTTATAGCTACCCTTGCCGTGGCTGTTCTGCATGGTAGTGGAACGGGGATAAGGCTCGCCGTAAGTCAGGGTCATTCCCGATGCAAGCTCCTGTTTCTGGCTGAGCTTGGCGTTGGAGGTTTCCAGATCAACGGGGTTTGACCACCATATTTTGCCGGACTTTGCGTCCGCCAAAGCAAGCGTTCCCTCTTTTTTGTTGCTGTAGAGGGTAAGGTCTCCTTTTTTGGCAACCTGCTCCATAAGAGCCAGTGCCTCTTCCTCTGTACGGGGAGTTTCCTCCTCTTCCTCTTCTTCCTCCTCTTCGGCAGAGGTCTCTGCGGAAGTTTCCTCCTCCGGAGCGTCCTCCGAATAAACAGAGGCGGCGCAGGGGATCATCAGAGCAAGACTAAGCAGGAACGCAAGGCTTCTTTTAAGCTTATTATTCAATTTAAAATCACCGCTTTTCATTCATTAAATTATCTGCTACACTCTCAGTCTGTAGGAAATTTCCGTGTAGATAGTGAATACGAATATGAGTACCTGCTGGAAAAGGGTCAGCAGCAGCACCAACAGGAATATGACCGCCACCATTGCCACAAGAGTGAGCAGGATAAGGGCAAGGGTCTTTCCGAAAGAGAACTGGTGGACTGCTTTCATAGCCGAGATGAACAGGACTACCGACCATGCCGTTCCCACTATCTCGAACGCCTGAATGAAAATGTACTCGTCTCTTATAAGCACATGGGACAGCACCGTGCCGATAAGATACCCCACTATGTAAGGTATCAGGGAGTAGGCTGTGACAATGAAGATATTTTTCATTGACCCCTCTCCGTCGAACAGGGTACACATTGCCCAGTTGCATACCACATACAAGAGGAATATGCCGAAAGACTGGAAAATATAGGGGATAATGTTGAAAAGCTTATCGTAGGACGTGTAATACTGGAAGCCGTACATACGGTTGTAAGCCAGTGCCTGTATAAACAGCAGGCATACAATGCCTATGGCTATTTTCATAGACCCTGCCTTTTTCCAGCGCAAGTCCTCAAAGCCCTCGAAGGGGTGCATAACCACATGTTTTACAAACTGCCCTTGAGTGAGGTCCAGCATAACTTACACACCTCCCTTTCTTTGCCACGGGAATGTGATGATTCCCTTTTTGTTAAGCGTGCCTATTACCTTTGAACCGATAACAAGTACGATTATTATGATTATTGCGGGGGTGAACCACTTTTGCAGTATCTGATCCCTGTAGCCCTCGAATGCTCTGTTGTAGCGCATACGGCTCTGGGAGATACGGAAGTATTCCATAGCTTCCTTGTACTGCTCGGCGGACAGGAGTGCATTTCCTATGCCCACATAAGCCCGCCTGTAGTTGCCGTCGAATTTGATGACGGTCTGCCAGGGAATGAAAGACTCCTCATAGTAGCCTGCGTTGTAGAGGTTGGTGGCCTCGGTAACGATGTCTCCGAAAGCTGTTCTCTCAAATACGGTTATGCCGTTTTTGCGGGAGTCAAGAACCAATATCTTGTTGTCGTAGCTTTCGATGGCGGACACGCTGCGGAATGTCCCCAGCTGGTCGCCGTCTCCGCCCAGGACGAACATAAGGTTAGCCATTTTGTCGTACTGGAATACTCTGCCGTGGGCGAAGTCAAGAATGTTCATCTCGCCGTTGGGTCCTATGTCGATATCCGTAAGAGCGGATGTTTTTGTGTAGATGGAGTAGTATGCGGGGGCTATGTCTCCAAACTGCACATCGTCTCCCACCACGGAGGAAAGGATATTTGCGCCTCTGGGATTGAGCTTTTTCACAACGTCCGTTTTAACGTCCGACGACTCGGTTACGGTGTAGATAAAGCCGTCATCGTCAAGGTCGAAGTTGGTGAAGCCCACGGGAGTTGTTTTGGTTCGCCTGTCTATCTGCTCTTGAGTGGAGATGGTGTTAAGGAATGCGTTCATGATTATCTCGGAGGTCGCCTCAACTCGGTTTGCGCCGTAGAAGCCCATAAACTCTCCGGAGATGTCGAACATTACCGCACCTCTCGTTACCGAGCGGACTACCACATAGACGTTGCCCGCCTTATCCACGGTCACCTTACGGGGGTTATAGGTAAGATTCTGGTCGTAAAGCTCGGTTACGGGCTTTTCAAAGAGCCTGTCGACCGTTCCTCTTGTATCGCATTTTATGACACGTCCCACGGCGTAGTTGACGACATTTCCCTCGTCGTCCAGCTCGCCGCCGCCTTCGGAGTCGCAGATGTAGATATATCCCGTATATTTATCCACAAATACGCCCTCGGGGTTTTTGAGCTTTAAGGTCTTGCCGTTGTAATAGAATGTGTCGAGATAATTCACAAGGTTAAAATCAAGGTCTGTCACCAAAATTCTGTTGTTTGCCTTATCAGCTATATAAAGCAGGTTGTCGCCGGATATGAACATATCCGCAGGCTCTTTCATATTAAGGAGATTTTTCCATTCCTCCTCGTCGTAATCAAAGCCGGGCATTGCCTCCACATGCTCATAGAGACCGGTTATCATCTGACCGTCCACAAATTCCTTGGCGGTGTATCCTGCCTGAGAGGAAACAGCGTCTCCCCACTGGTCGTAGCTGTAAGGGTCGTAGCTCTCCGCCGCACTTGCGTTTACAGCGCACGCCGACAGCATCATCGCCGCCGCTCCCGCCGTACAGAGAAGCCTTTTTAATGTACGCCCTTTGCCTGACATATCATCACCCTTTTCTGTATAATCTTCACGCCGTTAGTCTTTCATACCTGCGTGAGCCATAGTTTCCATAACGTTTCTCTGAGCCAGTACGAACACCAGCAGGGGAGGTATCATAAGCACTACCGCAGAGGCTGCAATTGCGCCCTGCCTTGCTATACCTGCCGCAGCTATCTGCTGAACGACTACAGGAATGGTCTTGAGCGCCTCGTCATAGACAAGTCCGCCGCCGTTGGTGTTCCAAGCGGTCTGGAACTCAAAGATGATGATCGTCATAAGGGCAGGCTTACAGTTGGGCATTACTATTCCCCAGCATATCCGGAGAAGTCCCGAACCGTCCACCTTTGCCGCTTCTATCATAGCATCGGGAATGGTACTCATACTCTGCCTCATAAGGTAAAGTCCCATGGAAGTTGCGATAATGGGCAGGATAAGAGCGGAGTAGGTGTTGATCATACCCAAAGTTGCCATTACCATATACTGCATGATGTAAAGTACGGTGGAGTTAAACAGCAGTGCGATAACGACTACCTGATTAAGGAGTGCATTTCCGGGGAATTTGCACTTTGAGAGTACAAACGCCGCAGTGGAAGCGAACAGCACATGGAAGACAGTAGCCACAACGGTAACGAAGATACTGTTGAAAACGTTTCTTGAAAAAGGAACCCATGAGTTGTTGGCTATCTTGAACAGGTCTCTGAAGTTGTCGGTGGTAGGGTCCATAGCATAGAGCTTAGGCGGCATAAGGAATACCTCCTGCACCGGCTTTATGGAGTTTACCACAGCAAGGTAAATGGGGAATATCATAAACAGACCCGTAAAGAACAGCAGCAGGAAAATTCCGATGTCGTTTTTCCAGGATTTGCCCACCCGCTTGTTTGAGCCTTTGGACTTGAGCATTTTTTTATGCTCTTTTTCCCTCCTCTTTTTCAGGGCTTCCAGAGCGGCGGCGTTTTCCGCCTCCTGCAAAGCCGCAAGCTCGGAGGGTTTGAGATTTTTCTTGTTTTTCTTCATAAGTTTCTTGCTCCCCCCTTATCAGTCAACATATTTGCCAAGCAGCTTGCTTATAAGGTTGTTGCACACAAGCATTGCTATGAACAGCACGAAACATACGGCGGAGGCATATCCCATCTCGTATCTTACCCAGCCGTAGTCGTAGGCATGGGTCATAATGGTGTGGACTTTGTAGTCCGTGGAAGGGAAGCCTGCAAGGGTTCTTCCCACGATGTCCACCGTAAATGAAGATACTATCTGCATTACAGCGGCGAACATAAGGGACGGCCCCATAGAGGGTATCGTTATGTAGATAAGTTCCTGAAAACGGGATTTTATGCCTTCTATTGCTCCCGCCTCGTACATGGACTTGTCGATTCCCTGGAAGCCCGCTCTCATGGCAAGGAAGCCTGCGCCCATGGAGACCCACAGCTGAACCACGATAACGCATGCCAGCACATAGTTGCCGTCTGTGAGCCACTGCTTGGCGGAGGATGTAAAGCCAAGTTCCATAAGGAAAGCGTTCAGGTAGCCGTACTGGTCGCCCGAAAATATCAGCTGCCATACGAAGTAGATGTTTCCCGCCATACTGGGGGCGTAGAACACCAACGTAAAGAGAGTTTTAAGGGCGGGGTGCAGCTCGTTGATGAGCCATGCCAGCATAAAGCTCATAGCGTAGCTCAAAGGACCTGTGAAAATTGCGAATATAAGGGTTGTTCTGATGGACTGAATGAATACATCGTCCTCCAAAAACATGGTGTAGAAATTCTGAAAACCGATCCATTTGGGGAAGCTTGCCATATTGAAGTCGGTAAAGCCCATGGGAAGCGACATTACTACAGGTATTACCGTAAATATGAGGAAAAGTATCATAAACGGAGCTAACATTACATAGCACATATAGTTGCGCTTCATCTCGTGGAGAGTGTAGTCACGCTTTTCCTTGCGGGACATTTTTCTCTCTGAGGGCAGCAGAATCTCCTTTTTAACCGAATTAGTTTCAGCCAAGGCTAAAGCCCTCCTTTCTTTTAGTCGTCAAGACCTAAGTTTTTGCGCTTACGGGTAATTTCCGTGTTGATGTCCTTGTTGTACCAACGGAGAGTCTCACGGGCGTTGTCGGCGTCGTTTACAACGGCTCTGAAAGCGTTCATGATACTTCTTGTTACAACATAAGACGAGGGGATTATGGGTATTTCGTCAAGCTCGTTAAGCTGTGCGTTTATTTTCGACAGGTCGGATTTTGACCAGTTGAGCCTCTGGAGAGCCTCGACGTTTGCGGACTCAAACCGCCCCAAGGGACCCATTACGCCCTCTACGTTCTGACCGTAAGTCACCATGGTCTCTGTGTCTGTGAACCACTTGATGTATTCCCATGCGCCGTCTACGTTCTTGCAGTCTTTAAGAACTATGAATCCCGATCCGGAGGAGTTGGCGGCGTGAGATACTGTGCCATCGTCCCTGCGTGTTCCGGGAACGGGGCAGAAGTCCCATGCGCCCTTTATCTCCGGAGCTGCAACATTCAGCTGGTTGTAGAAGGAGCAGTAGTTCTGGATAACTATGGGAGCTTCACCTGTTCTGAAACGGGAGAATGCGTCGTAAGTCTGGTCGAAGTTGTATGTGGTGTAGAACTTTGTCCACATATCGAATGCGTCAACAGCCGCTACGGTATCAAAGTTGGTTGCGGTCTGGTCGGCGTTGTAGTAGTTCTGCCCCGTTTGCAGCATAAGCATTGCAAAGGTGTGACCTACCTCGGTGGAGGGGGCTACGGCGTTTCCGTTGACGTTGGCGGGGAGGATAAGTCCGGGCTGCATATATTTACGCTGGATAGCCGGGAGCATATCTATAAGGTCCTGCCAGGTTTCGGGAGGCTCGGTAATGCCTATCTCGGAGAGGGTGTCTGTGCGGTAGAACATCATGGGGAAGGTTCTCTGAATGGGAATGCCGTAAGCCCTGCCGTCATAGGTGTAATGCACCATGGCTGTTTCCTGGAAGCGGCTTACCACCTCGTCAAAGCCGGGCATATCGTCCAAGGGGATAAGCAGGTCTCTTATGGCAAGGTTTACCGGGAACTCGCCGCCCACAAACATGGCAACGTCCGGACCTTTTCCCGCAAGCACTGCCTCCATGATAGTACCCTGTACAAGGTTAATGGAAACGTCTATTCCCGTTTGCGGAGTGAACTCGGATTCTGTCAGCTGTTTTACGACAGTAGTCTGGTCGCGTCCGAGACCCACCCATACGATGACCGAGTCTGCGGAGGAGTCGGACAGCACCGTGTAATCCTCAAAGAATGAGCCGAAAAATCCCTTTGCGGAGAATGCTATGGATTTGAAGAAATTTTCCTTTACGCTTGTGAACTCGGACTTTTTGCCGTTGCTGCCGTAAGCGGGGAGAATTTCGATAAAGTCTATTTCAAGGGGCTGATCTCTGTATTCTCTCATCCATGAGGAAACTGCGCTTATGTTATCTTTCATGGAAGAGTTGGAGATGTAGTCGGGTATCTTGTTGGGCTTGTCAACGCAGCGGTCGAAGACATCTGCCAAGCGGGCAAGCACCGTTGCTTCCGAACCGGAGGAGTCGGACAGTCCCTCGATTATATCCTGCTCGTTTTTAAGCTCGGCGGACATTAACACGCACGCCTCCATAAATTCGGGCATTTCGTTATAGATACGGTAATCGGTGTATTTATCGGGGTTGGGACCGGTTATCATAAGTATCTCGCGGTAGTAGCTGTTCGCCTCGTAGACTATGCTGTCAAGGCGGCGCATTGACTCGCCTATTTCCCCGGGAATAGCTTCCATGGTAAGCTCGTGAGTTCCCGCTGTCAGGTAGACGTACGCTTCTTCACCTGTGCTGTCGGTGGGGGAGACCATTTTCCAGTCGGTGGAGTAGTTGAACTTCACCTGCTCGAAAGGCTCGGAGGGGACTTCCCCGTCGATATAAATGCGGCGGTTGGAGTAAAGTCCTCTCATCACGTCCTGCCTGCCCTTGATGCCGATTTTATAGTAGCCGTCCTGAGAGACGTTCATTTCCCATGTGACCGTCTGCCCGGATGTGTCCCAAGTGCCGTCTCCCACGGTGTTGTAACGCTCTTTTACCGGGTGAGAGGGGTTGCCTGTGTGATCCTCGGTAAGGTATGTACCTCTGTCGTAAGTGGGGAAAATGGTCTGGGAGTTGGTATTCGTGTAATTTTCGCCCTGAATGCGGATAGGCTCTGCTCCGTCGTTCTTGTGAAGCTCGTCGTCGGAAGGCTTTTTGTAAGCCTGAGCCGGTTCATACTGGAAAAGGCTCACATCGGCAATGGCAACGCTGGCTCTTTCGGAGGAAAGGCTTATGGTATGCTCGCCCTCGCTTAAATAGAAGTACAGCGGCTCGTTGAAAAGCCCGTCGGAGTCCTTGAAAGCGGTGGTCACCCACTTGGGGTCTTCCACCTGGGGAGGGCGGGTCTCGTTGTCCCGCTCGTTGGGGGCTATCTCGTACTTGGACTTCCACACTCTGGGGAATGATACGCGGCTTGCCGTATCGAAAGGTATCTCGCCGTCGATATACACGGACATCTCGGAAGTGTTGTTGCTGCCGGGAATGGGGAAATAGGTCGCCTGAATGTTGTATGCGCCCGCTGTTTCCACAGTCACCTTGTAATTGAGCATGCCGTCTTCGTTGCTCCACACGGCGACGTTGTTCTTCCCCTCGTAGCTTGTCACCTCCACTTCCGCTCCGTTCTCGCAGGAGTCGTAGGTCATGGAAATGCCCTCGATGTTTTTCGTGCCGGGTCTGGGTGCGTCAGCGATCTCATCGTGGTATTCGCTGTAAGTCTTTTGCTTTTCGTAAATAATAGTCGCTCCGGAGGAGCTTGTTTCCTGCCCGTCCGACTGCCCGCTGTCCGGTTCGTCCGCCAGCGCAGTAAAGGAGAATGAACCGAAAGCCACGGTCACAGCCGTAATGCCGGAAAGAAAACGTTTCAAACCGGTTTTTCTTGACAAAAGATAGACCACCTTTCGTGAGAGAATAGGTCACATAATATCACGCCGTGCAAACCTGCGCACCGCAGATAAGCCCATACAAGCCGGCGAAAGATACCGGAATGCAGCTTATGTCGTTGAAAATTTTATTGTGCATTCTGTGAAAAAATATGTACCCGTATAATAATTATAACAATTATACAAAGACTTGTCAAGTAATTGGGGAAATTTTTGTGTATATTTTCAGGCTGATATTTTGGTTATTTCTCACAAAAATATCATAATCCTATTGTTGCATTCTACAGCCTGTATAATTAAAATGACATAATACGAGGGAATGGGCGGGGGATTTTGGGTGATTATGTACAAAAAAAGAGCGGGCATGTGAGTGTCCGCTCTTTTCAAAACAACCCTCGTTGGGTCACTTGCAAGCAGAGGTGCACGAGGTTTCATCATTATATATTATTGATATGCTGATTTAAGGTGTTTTCCCCGCCGTAGGCGGGGAAAACACCGCATAGCACATGAAAAAGCCAACAAAGGGATTTTTTCATCTCCCGAAAAAATCCCGCATTTTTTCAAGGGTAATGACGGAATTTTTGGGGGTATCTTTCCAAGGGGATTCAGCATGGGTCATGTCAAGCAGCTTCGATGCCGAAAACTGACCGTATTCTTCGAGTACGTCCGCCAGAACGGCTTCTGTGTCGTTGTCAAAAAGGGGCTTTTGCTTCGGCTCGTCAATGGGCTTTCTGCCGTATGCCTTATATTTGTTGTAGACCTCGGGCACGACAGGACCCAATTCCCATGCGGCAATGCTTTCGAAAAAAAGGGGGCTGCCGGTGTATTTTATCGCCGTCCCCTGGGCGTAGTAAAGGAGTTTCTGGAGCTTCAGTCCGGTCATAAGGTCGGTGTTTTCGGCGGCGTTGTTGTGGGAAATGAGCCAGTCCGCCACGTCAAAGGCGGAAAGAAGCTGCCTTTGGGGAACGATGTTATCTGAAACGTCCACGGACATTTCCCTTGCGGCGGAGCTGCTGCCCTTGGCATACTCCACAGCCTCGGTCAGCCCTTTGATAATGTGTTCGTATGCGCTCATATTTTCAACCTCCTTTCGTATTCGGTGCGTTCGGCGGTTTCAAGCTCTTTGACCATGTTTCGGATATTTTCGCACTCACTCTTTGTAAGATTTTCCTGCTCGTTCTTGGAATAAACGGCTAACAGGTAAATTTTTTCAAATTTGATAAAGTCAACATAAATGACCCGCCCGCCGCCTCGTTTTCCCCGCTCCTCAATGGGAATGCGGCATTTGCGGCAGCCGTAAGTTCCCCGGATAATGTCGCCGGAAAAGGGGTTATCCGCAAGCTCGCTTTGAAGCCGCCGCAGGTCGTCGTCGGTAAGACCGAGGTGTTTCCACTCATTGTCGAAACTTGGCATCATAACGAATAATCTTGACATAGTTTTTCTGTCCTGTCGTTTATTTTTTTAAAGTATAGCATATTTTCGGGAAAATGTCAAGGGGCTGTTCACACGGTAATCAGTTTTATTTTATCGGGTGATTTTGGAGCAGCTGTACTCAAAAAATAAGATTTTTTTTCGTTGTCTTTCCCCGCCTACGGCGGGGAAAGACAACAGCCTTATCGGAAAATTGATTT
>JAMOZU010000059.1 GCA_023667745.1 Ruminococcus sp. | reverse complement strand
GGCTATCTTGTTGGTTCGCTTGAACGGTTCAATAACGCAAAACAGGCGGAAGTAAGGGACAGGCTTAAACACAATATTTAAATTTTCGGAGGTATGATAAATGGAGCTAAGAAACATAGGGCTTATTTACAAGGGGAAAAAGCTCGTTAATCTCAGAGAAGTACACATTACAACTAAATTTCCTAAAAATGTGCGTATAGTGTACAATGAATACAATGAAGATGACTGCAAGGACAAAGAAATTTGCGGAAATATCCGTGAATTTCAGATTTTTGACAAGTCGGAAAGCAAGTAATAAAACGCCTTTAAAATTAAATTTTAAGGCGTTTTTAATATACCCAAAACAAGGAGGACTTTTTTATGAAGAAAGAAGAATTAACAGCCCTCGGACTTACCGAGGAACAGGCGGGGAAGATACTGGAGTTGCACACGGCGGAACAGCAGGAAGCAGCCGCCAGGCTTTCCGAAGCGGAGGCAAAACTTACGGCGGCGGAAAAGAATGCGGCGGAGATGACGGAAAAGGTGAAAGCCTTTGACGGAGTGGACGTGGAGACTCTCAAAAAATCAGCCGCAGAATGGGAGCAGAAATATAACGCCGACCTTAACGCCGCAAGGGTGGATAATGCCGTTTCTCTTGCTTTGACAAAGGCGGGGGCAAAGGACGTGGAACTGGCAAAGCACCTTATCGACACGTCTCTTGTGAAGCTGGACGGCGGGAATGTTATGGGGCTGTCCGAACAGCTGGAGAAGATAAAATCGGAAAAGTCTTTCCTGTTCGGGGAAGATGAAAAGCCGGTTGCGACCGTCTCCACGGGAGCAGATCATAATCATACGACCGCAGGCTTCGGCGACTCGGAAATAAGGGCGGTAATGGGGCTTAGTCCCGCCGCAGGAAAGTGACGTGACTTAGTTTTCTCGCCGCCTTAGGCGGTGAGAAAACGTTAAAAAAAAAATCTAAGAAAACGGAGGAAATAATTATGGCAAATGCAATCGAACTTTTTAAAGCGTATATCCCTTATCTCGACCTTGCGTACAGGGAAAAATCGGCGACAGCCGTTCTTGACGTGAACGACAGGCTGGTGACGGCGGGAAAAACGGCGAATACCGTTATCGTTCCCGTGAGAACGGTGGACGGTCTGGCGGACTATTCAAGGGAAAACGGCTATGTTCAGCGGAGCACGGGAATCCGCTACGAGGAATACGCTTACAACTACGACCGGGGCGGCAGATTTTCCGTGGACACCATGGACAACGCAGAGACGGACAGCGTGGCGTTCGGCAGCCTTGCGGGAGACTTTATGCGGGACAAGGTGATACCCGAAATAGACGCTGTGCGTTTTGCGGCGTATGCGGGAGTTGACGGCATAAATAAGCGTTCGTCCGTACTCCGTTCCGCAGAGGACACGCTGTCGGCTTTAAGAGACGCCATGAACGAAATGGACGAACGGGAAGTATCGGCGGACAGCCGCTATCTTTTCATCACGCCCACTTTAAGAAACGCCATAGACGACCTTGACAGCTACAAATCAAAGGCTGTCATAAGCTCCTTTGCGGGAGTTTACAAAGTTCCGCAAAGCCGCTTCTATACGGCTGTTGACTTGCTTGACGGACAGAGCGACAATGAGCTGGAGGGCGGCTACAAAAAGGCGGCGGGAGCAAGCCCCATAAACTTTATGATAATCGAAAAGTCCGCCGTTATCCAGCACACAAAGCACACGGTATCGAAGATAATCACGCCGGAGGCTAACCAGACTGCGGACGCATATATGTTCTTCTACCGGGCTTACGGTCTGACGGACGTTTACAAAAATAAAGTAAACGGTATTTATCTCAACTATGACGGCGGCAGTGCAAGCGATAATACAGCCGGAGAGGAGGACAACGCTTGAAACGGATAGGGAAAATTTTTGACCGCCAAACGCCGAAGCCGGAGACCGAAAGCAAAAGCGAAAAGCCCAAACGTCCGCCGAAAAGAAAGGAGAAACAGCCGTGTACGCCGATTACGAATACTACCGGAAAAACTACCGGGGAAAGCTGACCGAAGATGAATACACGCCTCTTGCGGAATTTGCGGAGGCGTATATTAATTCGCAAACGGACTTTTTGTTTGAACGTGAGGGACTGCCCGCAGAGAGTAGCTCCCTTTTTAAGCGGCTTAAAATCTGCGTCTGCGCACTGGCGGACGAAAAGCACAGCATAGCAAACGGCGAGGGCAGGGCGAAAACCTCCGAAACGGTGGGCAGCTATTCGGTAAGCTACAGCACGGCGGAAGCCAAAAGCGATAACAGGCGGCTTTATGATGTGCTGGAACTGTATCTGCCGGACGTTATCAAGGCGGTGAAATGGGTATGATCTTAAACACCGAATGCACGGTCGTCCGCCCCGATGAAAACGCCGTCGTTTTTGCGGGAGGCTGTATGTGGCAGGAAACAAGCGGGTTTACCGCAGGAAAAAACGGTGAACAGCGGGAGAATTTCACGGCTGTGTTTATCCCCGAAATATCTGCCGACATAAAGGACGGGGACTGCATTATCCGAGGGAATGTCAGCGACCCGGAAAGAGTGATAAGAGAGGGAATGACGGTGATGAAAGTCACCCGCTGTGATTTCGGTTCGGCGGATATGCGGCATATTGAACTGGAGGTGAAGTAATGGGCGTTCAGGTGCAGATGAGCCCCGTGGAAGAAATGCTGAAAAAGCGGGGCATAGAGCGGGGCGGCGAGGTTCAGAAATATATTGACGGCAAGGTTGTGAGCCTTTGCGACAAGTATGTTCCAATGTTGACGGGGCTGCTGAAAAGAGCCGTAGGCACTGTTTACGGCAGCGGATATGTCCGCTACAATACGCCCTATGCCAAGCGGCAGTATTACAGCAACAGCGGACATTCGAGAGGGGCGAGGGCGAGAGAGGGAACGGCTTACGGCGGACTTCGGGGGCGGTTATGGTTCGAGCGAATGAAAGCCGTTCAGAAGGAAGAAATTTTGCAGGGGGCGGCGAAAATGGCGGGAGCTAAGGGAAGGAGGCGGAATTAATGCCCGAAAGCATAATTGAGGGAATGCGGCGGTACATAGCGGACTGTCCGTTAATGGCTGAATTTGAAAGCAAACGGCGGCACATTGACTGGACGGACGCGGACTGCGACAACTACGGTATTTTTCCCGACAGCGACAGTCTGATCGAGGAATATATTGACGGCACACAAGTCAGACAGTATGCTTGTCAGATCACTATAAGAAAATTCGCAACGTTGGACGCCGATAAACTTCGCAACAACGAGTTTCTGGAGCGTTTGCAAAGGTGGCTTGACAAGTCAGAGCTGCCGGAACTTCCCGAGGGCTGCACGGCAAGGGAAATAACTGCGGCAAACGCAATGCTCTCCGAGCTTGACGCTGCCGGGAAATACGGAACTTATCTGATACAGATAATTATGGAGTACACGGCAGACGGTTAAAGCAATTCCCCGCCGGCGGCGGGAAAATTCTTATCTGAAAATTTAAGGAGGATTTGATCATGAACAAAGAAAACAAAATAGCCATGCGTTCCCAGGTTCACGGATATATGAACATGGGAGACGGTGAAAACGAAAAATGGGAACGGCTTGGACAGGGGTGGAAGAAATTTTCCGAAAACCCCAACGCCCAGACGGAAAGCGTACAGTATATCGACTCGGACTCGGAGACTACCGACACTGTCTCCTACTCCAATCAGATAGCCTTTGAATACGATCTGATGTACACCGAAAATTCAATCAAAAAGGTGTACGACATTGCCAAGCAGGAAAAGGTCGGAGATGAGGCTCTGGTGGATATTCTTACGGTGGACGCTTTTGAGGAAACAAGCGGAATGGAAGAGGTAACCGCTTACCGCAGAAAATCTTCGGTTGCCGTATCGTCTTTGGACGGCACAAAGAAAATGACTATGTCCGGCAATCTTAACGCTTACGGCAACACGACCATCGGCAAATTCAACCTTAAAACCTTGAAGTTCACGCCCGATACCGAAAAGGAAGTAACAGAGTAATTTAACGGAGGTAATTTACTATGAAATTTGAGTACAACAGACCGAAAATAACCGTTGAGGCATACGGCGAGACCTTTGAAATGCCCACCAAAACCATAGCCGTGGTGGACGGCGTGGCAAAGGCGCAGAAGGAGATCGCCGAGTCAAAGGACACGGCGGAACAGATAAAAGCGATAAAGAGGGGCATTGCCGTATTTATCGGAGATGAGGCAGTCGAAAGGCTGTTCCCGGAAAATACGGAAGATACTATCGACACGGACGAAATTTCCGCATTTTGGTTCTGCCTTAACAGTGAGAGCAATAAAGCGACACAGGCGGTTATTGAAAAATATTCCCCGAACAGAGTTCACGTACCGATAAAAAAGTAACGGGAACGTCCGATAAAAAGGGCGGTGACGAACGTTCCGGGGAGCTTCCCAACGGTTTTCTTTCCCACGGAAAGGAATATGAATTTCACACCGATTTCAGTGCGTGGGCGGCATACGAATGCCTTATGTTTGACGGGGATTTTCCCGAATATTTAAAGCAAGAGACAGCATACAGTCTCATAATGCCTGTTGTTCCTCCCTACTCCAAAACCGCCGGGGGCAGGGAGGAAATAAACAGGCAAATTTCACGGTTTTATCTGTGCGGAGAAAACACGGAGACGGAAAACGAGAGCGAAAACGGCTTGCCCGAAAGCCGCAGGGTTTATGCTCTTGACTATGATTTTCCGTATATTTATGCGGCGTTTATGGAGCGGTACGGAATTGATCTGATAGATATTCCCTATCTGCACTGGTGGAAATTCCGGGCGTTATTCAGGGGTCTGCATGACTGCAAGTTTACGGAAATTGTCGGCATAAGGGCAACGGAGATAACGTTGGAAATGAGCGACGTCCGCAGACGGCAGTTGGAAGAACAGCAGGAAATGTACGCCTTGCCCGTTTCCCTGTCGGAACGGCGGAGAATAGAGGCGGCTCGAAAAATTTATGAGTAAAGGAGGCAATGCTTTATGGCTGCTGACGGCAGTCTCATTTTTAACACGGGGATAGACAGTTCGGGATTTTCAAAGGGACTTTCGGGACTAACAACGGCGGCGGGTACTGCCGCAGCAGCTATTACGGCAGCCTTTGCCGGAGCGGCTGCTGCGGCTGTTTCCGTGGGAACTTCCTACACTTCGGCAATGTCCCAGGTGGCGGCTACTATGGGCATAACAACTGCGGCGGAAGAATACACGCTGTTGTCCGAGGCGGCAAAGGAAATGGGAGCGACCACCAAATACAGTGCGTCACAGGCGGCGGACGCTCTCAATTACCTTGCACTTGCGGGATATGATGCACAGCAGTCGGTAAATGCCCTGCCGACCGTTCTTAACCTTGCGGCGGCAGGGGGGATCGACCTTGCCTATGCTTCGGACATGGTAACCGACAGCATGTCCGCTCTGGGGCTTGGCATGGACGAAATGGAGGGCTTTGCGGACAAGCTCGCCAAAACTTCTCAAAAATCCAACACAAGCGTGGCACAGCTGGGCGAGGCTATCCTTACCGTCGGCGGTACGGCTAAATCTCTTGCGGGCGGCGTTGAGGAGCTTAACACTATGCTGGGCGTTATCGCCGATAATGGCGTTAAAGGTGCAGAGGGCGGCACGGCTTTGCGAAACGTTATCCTGTCACTGTCCGCACCCACAAGCACGGCGGCGGCTGAAATGGAGAAGCTGGGCATAGAGGCGTATGACCTTAACGGAAATCTGCGGTATCTCCCGGACGTTTTCGCCGACTTTAACACTGCGCTTTCCTCTCTCACCGAGGGGGAGAAAACGCAGGCGCTCAACAATATTTTTAACAAGGTCGACCTTAAAACCGTAAATGCCCTGCTTGGTACATCGGCGGAACGCTTTGACGAACTGGCGGGGTATATTGCCGACTGTGACGGTGCGGCGGCGCAGATGGCTGAAACCATGTCGGATAATCTTGAGGGTGATTTGCTGACATTTCAGTCGGCATTGGAAGCTGTCAGCACATCTGCCTTTGAAAAATTTGAAGGCTCT
This sequence comes from Ruminococcus sp., assembly GCA_023667745.1. GTDB lineage: Bacteria > Bacillota > Clostridia > Oscillospirales > Ruminococcaceae > Huintestinicola. The sequence continues at coordinate 4,863 of JAMOZU010000059.1, read as the reverse complement.
ATGCGGAATGTTGTACAGACGGCAACAGAAATTTTAGGACGGCTTAATGCCGAACTTAACGGACAGCTTGCACAAAAACTTGTAAATTTGGGCGAGGCATTTTCGGAGATTGCCGTATCGGCAGCCGAATTTGCTGTTGATAAGGGCTTGCCAATGCTTATTGACGGATTGAGCCGGATATGCGATCACACAGATGAAGTGAGTGAAGCGGCAAAGGTCATAGCCGCTGTGGTCATATCCTTTAAAGGTCTTACTGCCGCAAATAAAGTAATTACCGGGATTGAAAAACTTACAACGGCTTTTACGGCAGCGGCAGCAAGCGGCGGAACGCTTGCGGGAGTAATGGCTGTTATCCCGTGGACGGCGGCGGCAGCCCTTGCAATAGGAGCGGCAGCTGCGCTTGCAAGCTATATCGAAAAGCAAAGGGAAGTTATCGGGTATGAGGGCGAGATAAAAGAGGCGTTCAATGAAGCCAACAGGGAAATTGCCCTGCACTCGAATTATCTTTCCGAACTTGCGGACAGCGACAAGATATCGGATAACAGACAGGCGTATGAAACGGCTATAACGGAGGCGGAAGAATACCGTGAACAGCTTGACAAGAACAAGCGCAAAATTGAAGATTTGCGGCGAGCGTTAAGCTATATGAACGTATACGACGCTCCGGAAACTTACGATAAATACGAACAAGAAATAGCGGGGCTTGAAGAACAGAACGCTCATCTTGAAGCGGCGCTCATAGCCCGCAATCATATTATTGAACGCTTCGGCGATCTTGACAGCATTGACGAAATGTTTGAAATCCACCCGGAGCGTTACATGGATCAAGATATTCTGAACCAACAAAACGAAAATGCGTTGGCTGTACTTGCAAAATACAGCGATATTTCCAATCGGCAGACAGCGGCGGCTATGGATATTGCCGACGGTTGGAAAACTCTCGACCACCAATACGCCATCGGAGCTATCGCCACCGAGCAAGAGCTTTACGCCAAAAAGAAAGCCCTGCTTGACGAATACGGCGACAGCTCTTTAGAGGAGCATTGGAAATATTATGAAGAGCTTTACAGCTATGAAAAGAGCTTTGCGGCAGATGAGCAGAGACTTGAAGAGGAACGTTTGGAAGAAAGCCGCAAAAAACGGGAGGAAAATCTGAAGCTTCAAAAAGAGGCGCAGGAAAAAGCTCTTGACAATATGCGGGAAGTCCAAAAGAAAGCTCTGTCCTCGGTGCAGAAAAATCTTGCCGATATTCTTTCGGAATACAGCAAGGCGTATTCCGATTACGAAAGCAATGTTAAAGGCTACAAAGCAAAGCTGCTTTCGGTGGGAGACGTGTTTACTTTCACTTCCGAAACGGATAAGAACGGCAACACCACCAACACCTATTCCGTTGAAAATATAAAGCGGCAGATGGAAGAAATGCGCAAGTATCACGAGTATGTAAAACAGCTTAAAGCGCAGGGTGCTTCGGCGGGACTTATCGAGGAGCTTACAAGCATGGACTTCGAGCAGGGCGCACAGTTCGGGAAATTCCTTGCGGGCATGAGCTCGTCCGATTTTGCGGATATAAACGAGCTTTACAGACAGCGTGACGAGCTGGCGCAGGAGCTTGCGGAGGATATGTATTCGGACGATCTGAATAACATAAACACCGCCCTTACAAACAGTATTTACGGTGCGCTGGACGGTCTGCCCGAACAGGCGCAGGCGGCAGGGAAACAGTTGCTTGAGGGTCTGCTTTCGGGGATCGATATTTCTTCCGCCGATCTTTCCGAGTACACCTCCGCTTTCAGCGAGGGTTTCTCGGAAATGTACGAAAACGCCATAGAAAATATGGACTTGCGCAGTTCCTTTGAATACGCCTTTGCGGGAGTAGACACCTATTCCATGGGAACTGATATGGCACAGCAGTTTGCTTCCGGCTTCAATGCGGAGCTTGCAAGACTTACGGCTGACGTGAGTGCGGGGCAGGTTAATTTCGACGTTAATACTGCCGCTTCGGGAAATGTTTCCGGGAACGGCTCAAAGAGCGAGGAAAAAATCGTAATCGAAAATTCCGTACACACCACCGTGGAGCTTGACGGGAACAAAGTCGGCGAAACGGTTACAAAATATCAGAATGAAAATATGAGGAGGAGAGGAATTTGAGCGTATTTAAAATTGGCAGTGTTGATTTTATACCCTATACGGAAAGCGGCAGCTACAGCATTATGCTTCAGCCGGAGAGCGAAGGAAACGATTTTACCACCGCAAACGGCGAGGTTGTAAGCGCAAGCATCGGCGACAGGGTGATAATTTTCGCTGAACTGGTAAAAGTCCCGGACAAATATGCCCGGATAATTTCCGCCGCTGTTTCTGCACAGGAATTTGACGTTACATATTCCACGCCTTGCACAGCTACGGCGGCATTCAGAAAGACCTCGTTCAAAGCGATTGCAAAGGAAAAAGCGACCAAATGGGATATATCTCTGACAATCACATCAGCCGCCCTAATAAACCGGGGCGGCTGTCTTTAGCTATACGCTTACCTGCGCCGGGCAGGAAATTCCCCATTTCGGGGATTTACAGATAAAATACGATTTTACCGGTTACGGTATGGGCGGAGTTGTTTCCCAGCAGCTGTCCTTTTCACTTCCCGCAAAGGAATATACCGATTCCGGGGAACTTTACGGCGCAGGGTCGGTGACAACTCTTAGTTGTTCAAACGGCGCAGATTTCCCGGTGTTTTACGTTATCTCCCGGAGTTTTTCGGGGGATAAGCTGAATATGGTTTGCTATGACAAAACCTATACGGTCGACAGAAAAGTTCCCGTTACCGAAAATTCTTTTGATGAAGAGGGATATATTTCCCTTTCAACTCTTATGTCACTGATATGCTCGGTGTGCGGATTTGAGGGCTATTCCGACTCGACCGCAAGCCTTAAAAAAATTGAAAAAGCACACAGGGACAATGTTCTCGACTGCTCCTGCCGGAACGTTCTTGACGATCTTTCTGCCGTCTGCGGAGGCTGTTGGATAGTTTCGGGAGATACCGGGAACACGGGCAGACCGAGCGGAATACTTGTATTGGCGGCTCCGGACAAGTACACGTCATCAACGATAATTCCCGAAAAACATTCCGATGTACAGCTTGGCGGCACACACCGCTTTTCAAGCATTGCGCTTACAAGCGGTGATAAGACCTACACTGCGGGAGACGAGCAGACCCCTTACAACTCCTATGAAACGGATACGCCTTATGCCACTGCACAGGCGGCAGGCGACCTTTACGGACGTTTGCGGGAATATGTTTACAGAGGCTGGGAATGTGAAAAGCTCCTTTGCGGCAGCTATCCCGCGCCTCCCGCCCTTGTCACGTTCGGGGACAAGCAGCTTACCGCCAATCACTGCACGCTGAACTTAATGGCTTCGGGAATGTATGCATCCATCGGCGCAAATGCAGTTACGGAAGACGGCGGGGAATATCTTAACCGCACCACCCGTGAAATGCGCCGGCGTTACCGTTTGGGAGACATTATGAATAACGTGAGCATTTCCAAAGGCGGAGGCGTGGAGTTCGTATTCAAGAACGGGAACAGCGGCAAAACCGAAAAATACGGCTTTACGGTAAACGAAAGCGGCACTGTTAAATTTGACGGCGTTATGATGGACAGCCGGTATCCAAGCAAAATTGAAAATATCGGCGAAACGTCCAAAGCCATTTATTACGGCGATAAGAAATATCTGCTGTCGTGGGAAATTGACAGCGAGGGGAATAAGGTAAACTTTAAAACAGAGGAGGCTGATGAGTAATGAGTTTTATGGCGGGGTATATTGCGGGGCTGAGCGAGGGGGGAGAAACACACAAAGATGAAGAAATAAAAATTGTGAGCAATGGCATTTACATGCCGCTGTCAAGCGTCAGATACAGTAAAATAACAGTAGATGTACCGCAAAATTCCGGTGAGAACGATATAGTTGAAAAGGTTAAATCGTTACCGACTTTGGTAAGCTGGGACATTGGAGACGGTTTTCGTGTTGAGGGCTGTATTAGTATAGGTTGCGAAATACCTATAGCCACAATACCTGTGGTGGAAACGTTTGATTTTTTTAATCTTGGAAGTTTAATATATGATGATAACTGGGTTGTACAGCCAAATACGCCGGTACAATTGACAAATGTGAATTGTGTCGGAGGTAGAGGATTTTTGCGGGTTCTGAAAGACGGAACTTTTTTGTTTGCTTTGGCTGATACCAATGAAAGTAATTCAATCTTCCCGGACAGTGTTTACTATAACAATTATTCTTCAAAAAAAAGAAACGGCGGAACGTACTTTGGCGAAAGCCGTATAGGCTGGTTAAGACAAGAACATACTGTAGGAGTGACACCGGAAGTTATTTCCGGTACAAACTACACTATGCAATGGAACGGCAGTTTTAAGCGCAACATGTATTCGGATGTAGGTTATGACAATTACAAGGTTTACGAAGTGAATAATTTATATTATACATTTCAAGTGGGTTTTGAAGTTCTTAAACTTAGTCGTAAACTAACGTCTGAGGGTGAATATCTTGATGATAAACCGTTTGAAACAGAAGTGACACAAAGTCAGGAGAAGAGATCGCACACAGTCAATGTTGGTGTGCGGCGTGGAATGGGGAGTAGTTTCGGGGGGTACGATGGATATTTAGTTTCAAATTTGAAGGGGACAAGTTTAAATGCAGCAATAGGCGGCTGGATGGTTGCCACGTTAAGGAATGCTAATAATGTGGTAAATGATGTTTATGATTTTAAAGAATACATGATTTAATTTCAAGGAGGAATTTCATTATGAAAAAATTCGTACAAAACAACGCCCGCACAGCAACCGTCACCTTAGACGG
>JAMOZU010000058.1 GCA_023667745.1 Ruminococcus sp. | reverse complement strand
CTGCGGAAAGCAAGCCCTTACCATGGCAATGGGACTGGGCTGCAATGCCGCAGGGATAACAGGCTGCCGCATAATCGACTCACCGAGAGAGCGGGCTGTTGCCATACTCACCAACAACTTTATGCCCTGCAACGGGCGTTTCCCCACGCTGATAGCCTTATCAGCCGCCTTTTTCACCGTGGGCGGACTTACAGGGGACGGCGTTTCCGCTCTGGCTGTAACGGCTATGATACTGTTGGGAGCGGTGCTGACGTTCCTGTCCTCCACCCTTCTCTCGAAAACTCTCTTAAAGGGCGAGCCTGCCTCCTTCGCCCTTGAACTGCCGCCCTACCGCCGCCCTCAGATAGGGAAAGTTCTTGTCCGTTCGCTGCTTGACAGGACTGTGTTCGTACTTGGGCGGGCTGTTACCGCCGCCGCTCCTGCGGGGCTTATAATATGGCTTATGGGGAACGTTACCTTGGGCGACAGCACCGTTCTTGGCTCCTGCGCCGAATTTCTCGACCCCATAGGGCGCATCTTCGGCATGGACGGAGCTATACTGCTGGCGTTTATTCTGGGCTTTCCCGCCAATGAAATAGTTATCCCCATTATGCTTATGGTCTATACGGGAGCCGCCGCCCCCGTGGACTACGAGGGAACAGCCGCTCTGGCGGGACTTCTGCGGGACAACGGCTGGACGGCGGCAACCGCTCTTTGCGTTATGGTGTTTATGCTCTGCCATTTCCCCTGCGCTACAGCCTGCATGACCGTGAAAAAGGAAACAGACTCTTGGAAAATGACCCTTGCCGCCGCTGTTATTCCCACGGTAACGGGGCTTGTGCTGTGCGGAATAATTGCGATGATGACATGACTAAGACAGCAAAAGAGTGAAAATCCCCCGCACTCCGGCGGGGGAAAATTTTTAAAAATAAATGCAGGTCTTATACTAATCCCCATTAGAATTATGGAGATGAAGCCGCCGCAAAAAATTTGCGTATATGATTTTTGGCGGCGGCTGAATCCCATAATTCAATGAGGGATTTGTATTATTTCCCGCTTTTTAGCCAAAGAACATCGCAAACAAATACAGCCCCTTCTCCCCTGCCGTGACCTCGTGTACGGTTCCTGCTGGCATGAGAGTTATTACGCCGGGGATATAGTCGATACGAACGCCGCCGTTAAGGCAAAATCCGCCGCCCGATATGGCTTCATGGGTCTCGGTCCGGTTCTCGTGGATATGGTTGCCTATCTTCATACCCGGGGCTATCCTTACAAGCTGAAAGCCCAACGCTCCCCCGCTCATTTCCTCGGTAACGATGTGTTTAAGTTCCACGCCCTCGAATTTCGGGTGCTTTTCCCAAGGTATCTTCGCAAAGTCTGCCGTGAGTCCGGGCGTATAAAAACGCCCGTTCTCAAACGCTTCAAACAATTCTTTTCCGTTCATTTTGCATTTTCCTTTCGGTTTTAATGTGACGTTAAAGGAAACACTCTTAACGTCCGATACTATCATATCATATTTTACGGAAAAAGGATTGTAAAAAATTGCCCGGTTTCGGTCTTTCGGTCTGTTGACCTATTGTCTGCCTGCGGTCTCGGTCATTACGTAATCCGCAGAGACATAGCCCACGGTCTCGCCGTATTTTACCACGTACCAGCTGCCCGTAGTGCCGTAGATGTTCATCTGCCCGCCGTTGGGTATCTTCCCGATTATCTCCCCTGCCGTTGAGGGGAATTTGCGTAAGTTCAGGTTTCCACCGTTGGTGGCGGCAATGCCTGTGCGTACAGGCTGCGGCTCGGCAAGGGGTATACCGAAATAGTCGCACAGGGACTGCACCAGCGTTCGGGCGATAATGTCGAGGTTTTTCTTGAGCCATTTCTCGTCCTCAACGTTGTCGTGATACCCAAGCTCGCACAGCACAGCTACCGCCTTTGTCCTGCTGACCTCCGCCAAAGATGTGGTAGGCAGTGTGTTCACCTTTGAGGGAATGGGATATATGGGCTGCAAATTATTGGCGGTGATGACGGCAAGCTGTCTGCTGTAGACGGAAGCTGGAGCATAGTAAATATCTATCCCCCGCAGTTTCCCCGCATAGTCCCCGCCTCCTGCATTGGAATGGAGGGCGAAGTGGACATCGTAGTTTCCGTTGTTGGAGTCCTCTATCGCTCCTGCCACGTTCCTTTGCGGGTCGTTCCTTGTAAACTGTATGCCGGAGCTTAAAAGATAGGGTTCCATTTTGTCCGCCAGCAGGTTCATGTAAACCTCCTCGTTTCCCTGTGTGGCGTATTTGTTCCACTCTTGTGTGGACGGGCTTAAAAATACAAAAGGCATAATTTTTCCTCCTACCGATTAAGGTGTTTTCCCAAAAAATTGCCGATAAAATGCAATTGCCGCCGGAGACAAAAGATTTTATGCTTTGCTGTAAATATATATGAAGTGAACGGAGAAAATATGCCGTATGTCGGGATATGCGGGTATAATATTGACATAGTTTGCCGCATTTTATATATAAACCTTGTTTCCCACGTCTGCGGCGGGAAAAAAATAAAATAAAGACTTTCAATTTGCAAAACAGGCTTTTTACAAATTACGGCATATTATGTCATATTATGCAGATGTTCTAACTATGTGTTAAATGTCAAAAAAATGACGTTAAATTTTGTGAAAAATTGCCAAAAAAACATTTAAAAAAATTACATTGCTTAAAACTATTGACAAAAAAAGTTTTTTTTGGTATAGTAAATATAAAGGCGGCTTTTTGTTGCCGTAATGCGTATCCGAAAATCACTGAATTTTTTCGGGATCAATTATGAAAGGCGGAATTTCCAATGAAGACTCAAATCGTAAACGGGGTTTCTATGCCCAATATCCCCTGGCAGGAAAAGCCTGCGGACTGCAGAGACGTGGTATGGCGTTATGACGCAAACCCCATTATCAAGCGGGATCACATTATGGTCAAAAAGGCAAACGGCTACAGAGAGCCTTCCAACTCCATTTTCAACAGCTCGGTAGTTCCTTTCGAGGTCGACGGCTACAAGTTTGCGGGCGTTTTCCGTGTTGACGACAGAGAGCGCAACATGGAGCTTCATGCAGGCTTCTCCAAAGACGGAATCAACTGGGACATCAACGAGGAGCGCATTCACTTCAAGTGCGATATTCCCGAGGTTGCTCAGTGGCAGTACGGGTACGATCCGAGAGTCTGCAAGATGCAGGGCGAGGACAGATACCTTGTTACCTGGTGCAACGCTTACGGCTGGAAGCCCACCATCGGCATTGCCTACACCTCCGATTTCAAGGAGTTCACACAGCTGGAGAACGCTTATCTGCCCTTTAACAGAAACGGCGTTATGTTCCCCAGAAAGATAAACGGCAAATATATGATGATGAGCCGTCCTTCCGACAGCGGTCATACGCCTTTCGGAGATATGTTCATCAGCCAGTCCCCCGACCTTACCTATTGGGGCGAGCACAGGCATGTAATGGGTCCCTCAAAGAGCTGGGAGTCCACCAAAATGGGTGCAGGTCCCATTCCCATTGAAACAGACAGAGGCTGGCTCATATTCTATCACGGCGTGCTTACTTCCTGCAACGGCTATGTTTACAGCTTCTCCGCCGCTCTCCTTGATAAGGACGAGCCTTGGAAGGTTCTCAAGAGGGGTGCATCCTACCTTATCAGCCCCCAGACAAGCTATGAGCTTATCGGAGACACCGATGCCGTAACATTCCCCTGCGCTAACCTTGTTGACGCAGACACCGGCAGGATCTGCATCTACTACGGCTGCGCCGACACCTGCACGGCTCTGGCGTTTACTACCGTTGATGATGTTATGGACTTTCTGGATAATAACAGTCAGGTTTGATACCGTATAAGAATAAGATATTTTCCCGCCTGCGGCGGGAAAATACCTCACAAAAAATCCCCCCGCCCTGTACGGACGGGGGTTTTACTGTGCAGCCGGGGGGTTATTCCTCCACGGTGAAGGTCACTTCAACGGAGGTTATCCTTGTGTTTTCGCCAATGCCGAGAATGGTGGCGGAGCAGCCGTCAAGTGAGCCGTCGGAGGTTCTGCCGTCTGCGGGAACGTTCTTGACCCATTGATTGACGATGTTCACACGGGTGCATTTGTCGTCGTCGGAGGAGGTATAGCCCTTGGCGGTAAGCTCCTGCGCTTCGCCGTTTATGAGTATCTCGTCGACGGTTATTTTGCAGCCGGGGAAGAAACTTTCACCGTTGGACATGCCCAAGGCGCAGAAGCCCATTCCCTTGGCGGCACCGCTTTCGGAAAAGTCGAGAGAAACGGTGTATGTACCCGCTCCGATTACCTGTACGTTGGTTGCTTTTACGCCCGTGGTGGCGTTGGTGGGGTCGTAGGTATCGCCCACACTGTAGGCTATGCCGTAGTCGCTGCTGTTGAACATAAGCCAAGCTATCGCCATATCGTCCGAGGGCGGAAATTCTATCCCTTCCATTTGCGCCGATTGGGATGCTTCATAGGTCGCCTCTATCTTATCTTTGGCGGCGGACTTTACGGCGTCAATATCATTGCTTTCGTTGGCAAGGCGGCGTTCGTCAAAGAGCTTTGCCAAAGCCTCATCGGATGTGGTGTTGGTAAGACGTTTGTAGAAATTATTGCAGTCCCATAATACGGGGCAGAAGTCGTAGAGGTCGCAGTTGTCGAGAATGTTATCGTAGAATTTATCCGTCTCCGGCTTTATGCCGCCGTTTTTCATCATCACAGCGTATTCCCCGATAACAACGCCGTAACCCGCATCGGAAAATTTGCTTAAGTCCTCCATAAGTCCGTTCTGTTCCTCGTAGTCCTTGGGAGAACCCCAGGTGTTTACGCTGTCTGTGCCGCAGTAATCCCATGGAGTATAGTAGTGAACGGAAAGGAGAAGTTTGCTGTCGGCGGTGTCTTCGGGCATTTTAAAGCGGTCGTCGCAGGTTTTGGCAATGTCGGTGTTATAGCCCGCTATCAGCAGGAATCTGTCGGCATTCGCTCCGCCCTGTGAACGGATAAGTTTGACAAATTCGCTGTTGATAAGGTTAGTGGTCTCATAGCACTCGTTGGTGTTGAGAACGCCGTCAGAGCCTGTTACGTCCGCATCGTTGAGCCTGTCTCCCAGTTCCTCGTTGGCAGACTCGAAAATGAGTTTATAGGGATAGTCCTTGAACCTCTCACCTATCTGACTCCACATGGACTTGTACATTTCCATGGCTTTGTCCCTTGTTTCCATATCTTCCGCTCCGAACATGCCCCACCAGCTGCCGTCCCAATGGTCGTTGACGATAACGTACATATCGGCATCGAGGGCATAGCGGACAACCGTTTCCACACGGGTCATAAGGCGTTCGTCAATGGTGTAGTCGCCGCTTTCGTAGTTCATGCCGTTGGTCCAGGCAACGGGAATGCGCAGTGTGTCAAAGCCTGCGTCCTTCATTCCCCGGATCATTTCGGCTGTGGTGTAGGGCTGACCCCAGCCCCGTTCCATGCCGTCGGGGTTAGTGCCGTTCAAATATCCCTTGTGATCGTATGCTTCAAGTGTGTTTCCAAGGTTAATACCGTTGCCCATAAGGCGGATAACTTCAAGGCTTGTAAGGGAATTTGCCTCGGCGGGAGCTTCAATGGCGGCGAGGGTGACTGCTTCGGCTGCTGCCGTTGTGTTCGCCGAAATATCATCTGCGTTGTTGGCGGCAGTCTCGTTGGCGGCTGTATCTGCCGCAATATCGGGTCTACTGTCGGAAGACGTACTGCCGCAGGCACAGAGAGACAGAGCGACCGCCGCCGCCGCCAGTGTTTTCACGGCATTGGTATGGGTTCTTTTCATATTGATTTTTTCCTTTCGTATGTAAGGTTATTTTGCGGGACAAGGGGTAATGAAAACGTTATCATTTTTCGTTTATTTTATCATAACATATTTACGGGCAGTTAATGTAAATTTTATGTAAATATTACATTAATATATTATGTACCCAAGATTAGAAAAAGGGTGAAAATTTTAATCTGATTTTAATCTTATTTTAATGGACTTTTGCGCTGCGTTATGATATAATTATATTATAGGGTATTTCCGAACCTTCCGAAAATTTCTCGTTGGTTAAATTTTTAAATTCCATTGACAAAAGTTTCGGGATATGTTACAATTATATAAACCGGGTTAAAGGAAAAAAATGCACGGCTTTTTCCTAAGACAGGATAAAAAACAAAATATAACGGAGGTAAATAATTATGGCGGTAAGTTTGCAAAAGGGACAAAAGGTAGACCTTACAAAGGGCAATCCGGGGCTTTCAAAAATTATGGTGGGTCTTGGCTGGGACGTGAACCAGTATGACGGCGGTTTTGATTTTGACCTGGACGCTGCGGCTTTCCTGCTGACATCCGGCGGCAAGGTAGGCAAGGACGCTGATTTTGTATTCTACGGCAATCTTTCTCACCCCAGCGAGGCTGTCGTTCACCAAGGTGACAACCTGACCGGTGCGGGAGACGGAGACGATGAGCAGATACTGGTTGACCTTACGAAAATACCTGCGGACATCAACAAGGTGGCGTTCACTGTTACAATTTACGATGCGGACGTAAGGAAGCAGAATTTCGGGCAGGTTTCCAATGCGTTTATCAGAATAGTTGACGAGAGCAGCGGCAGCGAGCTTATCCGCTACGACTTGGGAGAGGATTTCTCCATTGAGACGGCGGTGGTTGTGGGCGAACTGTACCGCAACAACGGCGAGTGGAAGTTCAACGCCATAGGCAGCGGCTTTGCGGGCGGTTTAAGGGCGTTGTGCTTGAACTATGGAGTAAATGTTTGATAACGGGTTTTTAAGAGGCAAGAATTTCAGAGGCAAGAAGCAAGAGGCTTGATTGCTCCTTGCCTTTGAAAATTTAAGGAAATGCCGATTAAATTTTAATGATCCGCAAATTTTGTAAATCCCCATATTGGGCGGTTTTCTCCCGGCATTTATGCGGCATTTATGCCTATTGCGGCAAGGGAAAAATCTTAAATCGGTAATTCGGATAAACTGCAAGGCTGCCGATTCGGCTTGGGTATAAACCTTGTTTTCCCCCGCCGCCGGCGGGGAAAACAAATAAAATAAGGACTTTTAATTTTCAAAACGGACTTTTTCCAAAGACCGATACGGCAAGGCTGCCGTTTGATATTTATTTGAAAGGGGTTTGATAAAAATGAAGTATGACGCTGTGGGAACGAGGGAGAATATCAAGATAATAGACTCCAGCGAGACCAAGACCATGAAGATAGAAATTCTTGAATATCAGAAGCTGCTGGGCGGGCGCAACCCTTATGCGGCGAAGATGATGTATTACATGGACAAACAGAACATGAAAGCAAGGCAGGCGGTGATCTATCTTGAAAACGACTGCGTAAAGGTTGAGCCGGGGGCTTTGAGCTATATGCAGGGCAATCTGGAGATGGTTTCGGGAGTAAATGCGGGGAATCTGCTGGGGAGAATGTTCACGGGGGCAGCTACGGGCGAGGCTATGGCGCAGCCGGAATACAGGGGGACGGGCATGGTTGTGCTGGAGCCTACGTTCAAACATCTGCTGACTCTGGAACTGAATGCGGGGGAAGAGATAATCGTTGACAAGGGTATGTTCTTTGCGGCGCAGGGGTCTGCGGAGGTAAGCGCATACATGCAGAGAAATGTTTCCTCGGCGGCGTTGGGGGGCGAGGGAATATTCCAGACCTCCATAAAAGGACCGGGGCTTGTGGTTCTGGAGTCGATAGTTCCCATGTGCGAGGTGGATATTATCGAGCTTAACAATGACACGCTGAAAGTGGACGGGAATTTCGCCGTTCTGCGGACAGGCGGGATAAACTTTACGGTGGAGCGTTCGGCAAAGTCGCTGATAGGTTCGGCGGTCAGCGGAGAGGGCTTGGTGAACGTATACAGAGGCACGGGACAGGTATGGCTTGCGCCGACTATTAAAGTCTATCAGGATCTGGGAACGACAAGTATAGTTAATAGTTAATAATTAATAATTAATAATTAATAATTTATAGTTAATAGTTGGTTGGGGCGACGTTTATTTGCTGCGGGGAGTTGTGTTGATTTAATCGCCGTGAGGGATTTCGTTTTTGTGCTTGCGGTTTGCCGGAGGTCTAAAGAGAAAAGCCTTTGGCAATACGGCAATTGCGGGGCGGCGGATAAAAGGCGGGACAGATGATGTCCGCCTTTGGAAAGGATATGAAAATTATGGCTGTGAATCTGGTAAAGGGACAAAAAATCGATTTGACAAAAAGTACACCGGGACTTAAACATATTATGGCGGGGCTCGGCTGGGACGAGGCTAAGCAGGGGTTCAAGCTGTCTAACCTGTTCGGAGGCGGCGGCAGCGATTTCGACTGTGACGCGTCGGCTATCCTTATCAGGGAAAAAACGGGCAAGGCGGGGGGAAAGAACGATCTTGTGTATTTCGGCAATCTTACCCATGTGTCCGGAGCGGTGAAGCATATGGGGGACAATCTCACCGGTGCGGGAGACGGCGATGATGAGCAGATTTTCGTTGACCTCGATATGCTGCCGGGGGAATATTCCAAGATAGTTTTCGTGGTGAACATCTATGAATCGACGGCGAGAAATCAGGACTTCGGAATGATCGAGAACGCTTTTATCCGCCTGGTGGACAATGACACGGGGAATGAAATATGCAAATATAATCTGTCGGAAAATTACAAGGGCAGGACATCCATGATATTCGGCGAGCTGTACAGGCACGGCAGTGAATGGAAGTTTTCCGCCATCGGCGAGGGAACTAACGACGACGGCGTTAAGGAACTGCTCAAAAGGTACTGCTGACGGGAAAAAGCGGGCATATGTCAAGTCTTGCGGGTGCGCCGTGCGGGCAGTGTTCGGCGGGTGGTCTGCCCGGTGGGTCAAAAAATAATATGTGCGGAAAACGGCGGAAAATAAGGGTGCGTTAAGTTTACCGGGTCACCTTATTTTCCCGCCTTTGATAGGAGAGGAAAATTGTCAAAAGAAATAAAAGAACAGTCAACGGCGGAATATTTAAAGTACCGCATAGGTCCGCTGCTATATACTCCGGGGCTGAGGACGGATATTGCGGAAAAGATGGCAAGGTATAAAAAAGCGGGGCTTATGAGTTTTGCGGTGTGCCTTGAGGACACGGTAAGGGACGATATGGTGGCGGCTGCGGAAAAGAACACGATGGAGCAGGTAAAAATATATCTTGACAAATACGGCGATGATAAAAACAGCGGCGGCTGTCCGCTGAATGTTTTTATAAGGGTAAGAGAGCCTTCGCAGATAGGGCGCATTTCCCGTGCTTTGGGGAGTTATGAAAAAGGGATAAGGGGGTATATTATCCCGAAAATCGATGATGAGACGGTCATTCCCTATATGGCGGAGGCGGGGCGGCTGCGGGAGCGGGGGCAGGTGATAATGCCTATTATAGAAAATCCCTCGCTGCTGGATATGGCTAAAAGGGGCTATCGCTTAGGCAGTCTGCGGGAGTCGCTGTTGGAGATAGCGGATATTGTGGCGAATGTCCGTGTGGGGGGAAATGATTTCTGCAATGCTTTGGGGGTAACAGCTCCAATTAACAGGACGGTTTACGACATTCCCCCGATAGCGGGGCTGCTGTCGGACATTGCGGTGACGTTCACGCCGCATTTTGCGGTAAGTGCGCCTGTGTGGAACTATTTCGGCGATTCGGCGGGGGTAAGCTGGAAAGAGGGATTCCGGCGGGAAATGGAGCTTGACAGGCTGACAGGATTTGTGGGGAAGACCATAATCCACCCTTGTCAGATAGCTCCTGCGCTGGAGAATATGAAGCAGTCCCCGGAGGATCACAGGGACGCTCTTGCCATAATCGCCTCGGCGGACAGCGAGATACAGGTTTTAAAAAGCTCCGACGGCAGCAGAATGTATGAAACTAAAGTCCACACAAAATGGGCAAGGCAGGTCGTCAGCATGGCGGAAATTTACGGAGTAAGGGGGGCGGCGGAATGAGGATAACGGAAAATTATTCGGGAGTTCCCGCCCGGGAGCTTTTTGCTTTTGCGGAGCGGGAGAATAATCCGAAACGGCGGAATCTGATAGTAAATTTGCTTCAAGCAAAGCATTTCCCGGCTCTCCCCTCTCAAACTTTGGAGCTGTTCGGGCGTTTGGGTGAAAAGGCAGGGGCAACGCTGCCGGCGGGTAAAACGCTTGTTATAGCCTTTGCGGAAACGGCTACTGCTCTGGGTGCGGCTGCTGCGGCGGAGTTGGCAGGGATGGCGATGCCGGCGATGTTTATTTTATACATACCACAAGGGAAAAATATCCCGATAATCTTCTTGCGGCAGACTTTTCCGAGGAACACAGCCATGCGGTAGGTCAGCGGCTGTACTGCAAGGAGGGTAAAGAAATTTTCAAGGGCATGGAAAATGTGGTGTTTGTTGATGATGAGTTCACCACGGGGAAAACGATAGTTAATTTTGTAAATGCAATTGCGGAAGACACCATAGGGTGCAGGTTCTATGCGGCATCGCTGATAAACGGCATGAACATTGAAAATCTTAGACGTTTTAAAAAAATGGGGATCACTCCCCTATGGCTTGTGAAAACGGAAGACAGCGGCGAGGATATGGAAAAGGATATGGAGGTTGTTCCCGAAAAGGATATTCCGAAGCGAAGCTCGTCCGTGGAGTTTATTTATGCTGACTATCCCATTGACCCGAGGCTGGGCTGTAATATCGGGGAATATATGGATATGTGCGGGGATATTGCGGAGAGTACGGCCGATAAGATAATGGAAATGTGCATTGGCAGGGAAACCGCCGATATAGCCGATCTTGGGGAAATTGCAGTGGCGGGGACGGAGGAATGTATGCAACCGTCGATCATATTGGGGAAGGAACTGGAGGAAAGGGGCGGGAATGTCCGCTGCCGTTCGACGACGAGAAGCCCCATTGTACCGTGCAGGAAAGAGGGGTATCCGCTGTATGGCAGGAGCGTTCTTGAAAGT
>JAMOZU010000057.1 GCA_023667745.1 Ruminococcus sp. | reverse complement strand
TTGACGAAAACAGAAATTTGCTCCCCGTTATCAGTATTGAGGGAGACGAAAAGATCACCGACGAGCGCAGAGGCAAGGGCATTTATCAAAAAATCACCGAGACAATGAAAAATATCTGTGACAGAGGGATAATTTTCGGAGCGTCTGTAACCGTGACTTCCGAAAATATTCGTGAGATCTATTCCGATGAGTTTATTGACAGGCTTTACTCGCTTGGCTGCAAAGCTGTTATCTATGTTGAATTTGTTCCGGTGACGGAGGAAAGCGTTTACCTTGCGCCGAGCGAAAGCGACCGGGAATTTATGCTTGATCAAGTCAAGCGGCTGAGAAACGGAAAGAGGAAAATGGTATTTATTTCGTTCCCGGGAGATGAGAAAAGCTCAGGCGGCTGCGTTGCGGCGGGAAGAGGTTTTTTTCATATCAACTCCCACGGCGGAGCGGAACCGTGTCCGTTTTCGCCTTATTCCGACATCAACGTAAGAGATACATCGGTAAGAGAGGCGTTGAGATCTCCGCTTTTTTATGCGCTCAATACGGAAGGTCTGCTCAAAGACGACCATATCGGCGGCTGTATCTTGTATATGAACAGAGATAAGGTCGAGGAGATTATGGCGCAGCAAAAGAACATTATACCGGAAGAATTAACGGAAAAAATTTATCCGGCAGATTCGCCGTTTTCCGTCCCGGTCTCTTCAATCACAACAAAGCCCTCGGTAAACACATCTCCTTTGATGTCCTGCCGCAGCTGATCTGCGATGGAGCGGGTAACGCCCGCCAGCCTTGATGTGGGACGCTGCATAAGGGAGCTGTCGATAACGTAAACATAGCCGTTTGCAAAGGCGGAAAGCTGCGCTGTTACCTGAGGGTCGATATCCTCAGAGGACAGGGGATAGGCAAGGAATATGACCTGCGGGTCGGCGGAAAGCAATTGAGCCTCCGTTAAAAGGTAGCCTTCGCCGCTGTCGGTAACGTTTCTGCCGAAACGGGAGATATAGTTCCCTGCGAAGCTGCCCGGAGAGGCGGTAAGAAATCCCCCGTCGGTAACTTCCATTATAAAGGCAAGCTCGGAGCAGGAATTTCTTGCGGAACGCACTGCATTTTTCAGTTCGTTTGTACATTCCTCCGCAAGCCGTTCCCCCTCGGTCTGACCCGCAAATATCTGCCCCAGCAGGCTGTAATTGCCGTAAAGTTCCTCGACAGAAGAGGGGGCGGGCAGGGTCAGTACGGCTATGCCTGCACTTTTTAGCAGCGCAAGATCCTGATTGGCAAGGGGACTTTGGGTAATGAGCAGTTCCGGAGAAAGGGTGATTATCCCGTCAATGTCGGGGTTTGCCCCCGATCCCGCCGTCGGCAGGAGCAATGCGCTGTCGGGAACGTTGCAGTAGATACTGCGGCAGACGAGCCTGTCACCGAAGCCCATTTCAAAGATCATTTCCGTTACTGCCGGTGAAAGACTGGCGGCGGTGTCGGGCGAACGGCTGAACACCAGCTGCCCTGCGGTCACGGGATAGGAGGGCGGGGCGGTTTCGGTTATTTCTCCTCCGGACACGGACAGGGGGTCGTCTTCGGTTATCTCTGTGCAGCCCGCAAATACAAACAGCGTTAAGGGGAAAAGTATAAAGAGTGTAAAATATATAATTCGTTTCATATGGTATCAGCACCTTTTGGAAACCGTGAAAGTTTTGGTTTAAGCAGCTTAATGCCGATCAAAAAGCGATTCGTTCGGCAATTTCCTCAATATTCGGTTATTATAATTATAACAGTATTTGTCCCTCAATATGTGAATTTTTTGTTAAATCCAAATTTTGCCGAAATTTATTTTAAATTCCGCTTGACGAAACCGTTCATTTGTATTATAATAATATATGTACGCAGTTTTTTTTATGTTAAGGATAACCGAATCATATTGCTTTTTTAAAATCAGCATTTGCTGTAAATCTTTATGTCAGGCGGGGGAATACCCTTAAATCGGCACTTAATTAAAAACTGCACAAAAAAACGGAAAGGTCGTGAAAAGGAATGATACGTGCGGCAAACGCTATGGTAAGATGTCTTGAAAAGGAGGGTATCAAGGTCGTCTTCGGCTATCCGGGTGCGGCGATTTGTCCTTTTTATGATGAGCTGTACGGTTCGGATATAAAGCATGTTCTGGTGCGCCATGAGGCAAATGCGGGGCATGCCGCCAGCGGTGCGGCAAGAATGACGGGAAAGCCCGCCGTGTGTATTGCAACCTCCGGTCCGGGGGCTACCAATCTTCTTACGGCTATTGCCACCGCCTATGCCGACAGCATTCCCCTTATCTGCATTACGGGGCAGGTCTCCACTGACCAGATAGGCTGTGATGTTTTCCAGGAAGTCGACATTACGGGAGCTGCCGAGCCGTTTGTGAAATACAGTTACCTTATCAAGGACGCAAAGCGGCTGCCGGAGATTTTCAAAGAGGCGTTCTATCTTGCGGGAACGGGGAGAAAAGGTCCCGTTCTCATTGACGTGCCTGTGGACGTGCAGAATGAAATGATAGAGTTTGATTATCCGGAAGAGGTAAAAATGCGTACCTATAAGCCCACGGTAAAGGGAAATCCGGTTCAGATAAAGAAGATATGCGAGGCGATAGAGGCTTCCGAAAAGCCTTTGATATGCGCAGGCGGCGGCATTTTCTCGGCGGACGCAAAGGAAGAGTTATTGAAATTTGCGGAAAAATCGGGAGTTCCCGCCGTGTCCACAATGATGGGGTTAAGCCTTTTCCCATCGCATCACCCCATGTATCTCGGAATGCTGGGCATGCACGGGGTAAAGTCCGCAAACCGTGCCGTAAACGAGTGCGACACTATGATACTCATAGGCGCAAGAGTGGGCGACAGGGCTGTGAGAGACCCGTCGTTCCTCAGCCGTAACAAGCAGATAATCCATATTGACATAGACCCTGCGGAGATAGGGAAAAATATTCCCGTGGATATTCCCCTTGTGGGCGACTGCAAGTCTGTTTTAGCGGAAATGTCCGAAAAGATAACCCAAAGGGACAGGAGCGAGTGGCTTAACGAGGTTAAAGCAATAAAGAACGATATTCCCGTAAACGAGGAAACAGCAGGGTTTATCAATCCCAAAATGTTCCTGCGAAAACTTTCCGACAGAATGCCCGATGATACGGTTTGCGTGGCGGACGTGGGGCAGAATCAGATATGGTGCTGCAACAACTATGCCTTTAAGGGAAAGGGCAGATTTCTCACCACAGGCGGCATGGGGACTATGGGATATTCCGTTCCCTGCGCTGTGGGAGCGAAAATGGCAGCTCCGGAAAGAGAGGTTGTGGCGGTCTGCGGGGACGGCTCGTTCCAGATGCAGATGATGGAGCTTGCCACAATTATGCAGGAGAAAATTGCCGTTAAAATAATAATCATGCGCAACAATAAGTTGGGAATGGTAAGGGAGCTTCAGACCAACGGCTACGGCGACAGGCAGATAGCTGTCGCACTTGACGGCAGTCCCGATTTTGTGGCACTTGCACAGGCTTACGGCATTGAGGCTGACAGGGTTATCTCCATGGCCGAAGCGGAGGAAAAGATAGAAAAGCTCGTCTCTTCCGACAAGCCCTATCTGCTCGAATGCAACGTTTACAAATTGGAATCAACATTATAAAGCAAAGGAGTTTTACATATGAAGCATACCATTTCCGTACTGGTGGAAAATCACGCAGGAGTGCTTTCGAGGGTCTCCGGGCTGTTTTCCCGCAGAGGCTTCAACATTGACAGCCTTGCGGTGGGGGAGACCAACGACCCCACTTTGTCAAGGATAACCATTGTTGCCGACGGCGACGAACACACCGCCCAGCAGCTTGAAAAGCAGCTCAACAAGTTGGTTGACACGGTAAAAGTCCGCACGTTTACTTCCGATGAGCTTCTTACAAGAGAATTGCAGCTGATAAAGGTCAGCGCATCTCCCGTTCAGCGCAGCGAGATAATGACCATCTGTGAGATAATGAACGCAAAGATTATCGACATGACAGCATCCACCCTTACCGTGGAGATATGCGATTCTCCCGTTCATGTGGCAAGAATGCACGACCTTCTGGAGGGTTACGGCATAAAGGAGATAGTCCGCACGGGCGTTATTGCCATTCAGAAGGGCAGCGCCACCATAAAATAAGTCTTTTTAAGGATGCGATCCTTAAAATAAATTTGCTTAAGGAATTACCGACAAAATCGGATTTTGATTGTCCGTTATACTATGCAAATCCTTATTTCAGGCGGTTTTTTCTCCCGCCTACGGCGGGAGGAAAAACTTAAATCGGTATTCCCTTAAATTTAATTCTTTAGGAGGAATTTAAAATGGCTAAAATTTTCTATCAGTCCGACTGCGACTTGGGCAGACTTGACGGCAAAACCGTCGCCATAATCGGCTACGGCTCTCAGGGTCATGCTCACGCTCTTAATCTTAAGGACAGCGGCGTTAATGTTGTGGTAGGTCTTTACGAGGGTTCAAAGAGCAAGGCCAAGGCGGAGTCCCAGGGGCTTAAAGTCCTTTCGGTAAGCGAGGCTGCCAAGGCGGGGGACGTTATCATGATACTTATCCCCGATGAGAAGCAAGCTGATGTTTATGCGTCCGACATTGCTCCCTATCTTACCGCAGGCAAGACGCTTGCTTTCGCTCACGGCTTTAACATTCACTTTGGCTGCATAGTTCCCCCCAAGGACGTTAATATCATTATGATAGCTCCCAAAGGTCCGGGGCATACCGTAAGAAGCGAGTATCAGGAGGGCAAGGGCGTTCCCTGCCTTATCGCAGTTGAGCAGGACGCTACGGGCGACGCACAGGACATAGGTCTTGCATATGCTCTCGGTATCGGCGGAGCAAGAGCGGGCGTTCTTGAGACCACGTTCAGAACCGAGACCGAGACCGACCTCTTCGGCGAGCAGGCAGTTCTCTGCGGCGGCGTATGCGCTCTTATGCAGGCAGGTTTCGAGACCCTCGTTGAGGCAGGGTACGATCCCAGAAACGCTTATTTTGAGTGCATTCACGAGATGAAGCTGATAGTAGACCTTATCTATCAGTCGGGCTTTGCGGGCATGAGATATTCCATTTCCAATACAGCAGAGTACGGCGATTATGTAACAGGTCCCAAGATAATCACAGAGGACACAAAGAAAGCCATGAAGAAAGTCCTTGCGGATATTCAGGACGGTTCGTTTGCAAAGCAGTTCCTGCTTGATATGTCCCCCGCAGGCAGACAGGTACACTTCAAGGCTATGAGAAAGCTGGCTTCCGAACACCCCGCAGAGGTAGTGGGCGAGGAGGTTCGCAAGCTCTACAGCTGGAGCAGCGAGGACAAGCTCATCAATAACTGATGTGCGGTTGATATTCACGTAATTTTTAAGTCCCCCGGAATTTTTCGGGGGATTTTTTTGTGGGTGTTTTTCCCGCCGTATTCGGGAAAACATTCTTGATAAAATTGTTTTCCGAGTTTTTTCAATTTTATTTGACATTCGGAGAAATATGTGATATAATCTGAATATAAGAAAAATTCTCCCGAAAGGAGTGAATCCTCGGTGAATGATATACCCTGCAAAACAACCTGTCCCATAGATTCATCATCTATCGGCAGTTTAAACCGTACCACATCTTCCCCTTTCAGCGTTGACAATGTATCGGACATCAACCGTAACGCTCTCAAAGGCGGCAGTGCGAATATGCCCAATATGCCCCGGACTTCGCCCTATACACAGCCTGTGCGGCAAACACAAACGCCCTCTCCGGTGCGTTCGTCACAGGCGGTTCGGCAGTCAACACCGATACAGTCAACATTACCGGTCACATCGGCAGCTCCGCCAAGGAAAATGCAGATACCCCCGCTTTTACACCCGGTGCAGAAGGGGCAGAAAGTGCCTTTGACGCAAACGCCCGGCGTACTGGATATCCGCATTGGCTGGAATGTTACCAACCCCGCCTGCGATATAGACGTTTCCGCTTTTATGCTCGATGAGCGGGAAAAGGTGATAGGGGACAGTTGGTTCGTTTTCTACAGTCAGCCGGACAGTCCCGACAAAAGCGTACATTTCTCCCAAAGCTCCCGCGAAGACAGGCAGGAGATGACTGTGGACCTGCAAAAGGTGGACGGGAGAGTAAAAAAGATAGTATTCGTCCTTACCATTTACGAAGCCGCTGTCAAGGGGCTTAATTTCAGCATGATAAACGACGCTTACATACGCATTCTTGACAGCGGCAAAAAAGAGATTGTCAGCTTCAAAATGACCGAGTATTACCAAAATGTTCTTTCAATGATGATAGGGGAGGTATACAATCACAAGGGGGCATGGAAGTTCAACGCCGTGGGCAACGGCATATCGGGCGGTCTGGAAGAGCTTTGCAGGCTTTACGGAGTGGAGCTGCAATAGATCGGTAAGTGTCGGTTTAAGATAATTTTCCCGTCAGCATTGGGAAAATCACCGCTCGGCTTGCAAGTATAAATTAACAGGAGATGAATAAATAAATGCTGAATTTTGAAGTGTTGAACGAGCTTACATTAAAGGTCACCTGCACGGGCAATGATGTGCTTTTTGCCAAGGCAGGGGCATTTATAGGCGGGGAAAGCCAAGGGGGCAGGAATTACAGTTTTGAGAAAATGCTTTTGGGTCCCCAGAATAATCTGGGAGAGGCATTGCTGGGCTCGCTTGTAAGGCGGGTCACGGGGGAAAATATACCGCTGATGAAGGTTACCATGTCGGGAAATTCCATTACATATTACGCCAATTACGGACGGCATATTGTGGTATATAAACTTGCTCCGGGTGAAATAGTATCGGTGGAATCGGAAAACCTCCTTGCCTTCACACCCGACTGCGATTACAGCACCCGATTTATCGGCACGGGCGTTATCTCCCAGAAGGGGCTTTTTACCTCGACTCTTACGGGAAAAGGGAAGAACGCATTTGTTGCTCTTATTTCCGACGGCAACCCCCTTGTTTTGAGCAACATTACCAACAGTTCCACAATTACCGTCGACCCGGACGCTGTTATCTGCTGGTTTTCCCGCAACGGCTACGGCGACCCCCAGATACGCACGGACATTTCATGGAAAAATTTCATCGGTCAGCATTCGGGAGAGTCTTATATGTTCGAGTGGACAGGAGGCTGTCCGGTGTCGGTGCTTGTTCAGCCGTCAGAGAGGGCGGGCGGCATAAGAGTGGGGATAGATTAACGGATATGCTCGCAGATGGGCGGCAAAATAGCCGAACAGATGGAGTATTATACAAATCCTAGTAATTCCAACGGGGATTTGTATTATTTAATGTATTTTCGGCAGTTTCAAAAAAATCTAACCTCTTACGTCTAACCTCTCAAGGCGAACCGTTAAACCAATCCCAAAAACTCGCTCTAAAAGCCTAAAGCGGTCATAGCTGCTTTATACAAATCCCTCATTGAATTATGGGATTCAGCCGCCGCAAAAACCATATATGCAAATTTTTGCGGCGGCTTCTTCTCCATAATTCTAATGGGGATTAGTATTAGGCTTTTTTCGTTCGTTTTATATCTTTTACTCTTCCACCTGCTTGCCCAAAAATTGAGCAGCCGCCTGAATAAGGTTTTTCTGAACTTCCGTGGCGGCGGCAGTCTCGCCGGACTGAGGAGCAAGAAACGCCACCGCACCCGTAACGTCCCCGGAGGACATAATGGGCGTGCAGGCAATGGCGGGTCTGTCTACGCCCTCTACGGGGAATACTTTAACGTCCTGATCGGAGGAATATATATAATTCTGGCGGTGTTCCAGAAATTCCTCCAGCCCTTGGGAGACCCTGCGCTCGTTGAACTCCTTTTTTCCCACGCCTGCCACGGCTACCACATGGTCTCTGTCGAACACCACCGTGGGGCAGTTGGCAAGTTTTGTCATGACCTCCGCCACCTGTGAAGCGGAGGCTGCCATTTCGTTGATGGCGGAATATTTCTTGAATATTACCTCGCCGTCCGAGCTTGTGTATATTTCCAAGGGATCCCCCTCTCGTATTCTCATGGTTCTGCGGATCTCCTTGGGGATTACCACTCTCCCCAGGTCGTCTATCCGCCTGACAATACCGGTTGCTTTCATTTTTATAACCATCCTTTCCGCCGTCGGTTTTTTCCTGCGGCATTTTCGGAATATTTCCGAATACTGCATAATTCGATTTTTTGCGGCAGTATTTTTCTCTTGCATTTATATTTTTTCACGGTCAAGGGAGAATATTCATATCTTTTTGGTTTTGCAGATTTTTCCGTGTGTGAAATTTTGGGGAGGAAAAACCGCATTGGGAGCAGTGCCGTCTTATTTTCACAAAGGGCTTTTTGTAAAAAAAGAAAAAATTTACATAATATCTCTTGTCAAATTCGGAAAAATATGGTACAATATAACATATTTTCATTGCCGCAGCCGGCAAAACATCAACGAATATAAGGATTTGTAAAAGCCGATGAGCTGTTGAAAAGGATTTGATTGCACTAAGAAAAATAATATTCATTTGCGGTACTGTAAATTATTCCAATATGTAAAATTTTCCGAATTGTCGATTTTTCCTCAAAATCCTCTTTACAAAATCGGATTTTTGAGGTATAATTATTATTGAGAATCGGTGATTTCGGAACTGTCGGTATGCACGGTTTTACATTTGTGCGGAAAATCACCCGACGGCGGATACATACTCTGACAATGAGCCGTAAAATAAAAATAAAGCAGCATCTTCTTCTCTTGCTTGATTTAAGGAATTGCCCGTTAAGGGGCATTTATACAAATCCCTCATTGAATTATGGGACTTAAGCCGCCGCAAAAAATCATAAGGCTAAATTTTTTTCGGCGGCTTCATCTCCATAATTCTAACGGGGATTAGTATTAAGTAAATTTTGCAAAGCCTTATGCGGGGATGTGTTTCTTTGCCTGCGGCGGGGGAAACATCGTAAAACAATTTAAACCGATGGGGTAAGGGTCATTTTGTATGTTGCTCTGCAAGGAGAAATTTTAGCTATGTTTAAAGATGTGGACGAAAAATATTACTATGACGGCAGCGACTTGGGAGCTGTTTACAGCAAGGATAAAACGGTTTTCAAGGTATGGTCGCCGCTGGCAAGAGAGGCGTCGGTGCTTTTGTACAAAAGCTGCAGGGACGAAAAGCCCTACAGGAAAATGCCCATGCAGAAAAGTCCCAAAGGCGTTTGGGTGAAAGAGGCTCACGGCGACCTTAACGGAGTTTACTACACTTACCTTATCCGCCATGACGACATCACAGAGGAAACTATCGACGTCTACGCCCGTACTGCGGGGGTAAACGGAGCTATGGGCATGGTGATAAATATGGAGGAGACTAACCCTGCGGGGTGGGGAAATTACGATCTGCCGCCGCTGGAGCATTACACAGACGCTGTTATTTACGAAACTCATGTGCGGGATTTTTCCTCGGACGACAGTTGCCGCTTCTGTTACAGAGGGAGATTTCTTGCTTTTGTGGAAAAAGGTATGATAAACGCCGCAGGGGACAAAATAGGTATAGACCATCTGAAGGAGCTGGGGGTCACTCATGTTCACCTGATGCCCTCCTTTGATTTCCAGACGGTGGACGAGGCGGAGATTCACAAGCCCCAGTTCAACTGGGGGTACGACCCGCTGAATTTCAACGTCCCCGAAGGTTCATACTCCACAGACCCCTTTGACGGCAAGGCAAGAGTTGTTGAATTTAAGCGAATGGTTCACGCTTTGCATAAAGAGGGGATAAAGGTAATAATGGACGTGGTGTACAATCACACTTACGCAACGTCGGATTCGCCTTTTAACAAGACTTTTCCCAAATACTATTACCGCCAGTGGGGGGAATATTACGCCAACGGTTCGGGCTGCGGCAATGAAGTTGCCACGGAGCGGGCGATGGTACGCAAGTTCATCGTTGACAGTCTTTGCTATTGGGCAGCCGAATACAAAATAGACGGATTCCGTTTCGATCTTATGGGGCTTTACGATATCGAGACCCTTAATATAATTTACGAAAAACTTCACTGTATTGACCCCGGAATTATCCTTTACGGCGAGGGCTGGACGGGGGGAGACTCTCCCCTTGACTACAGCAAGCGGGCTATGAAACTCAATGCCCGCCACACGCCCAATTACGGGTTTTTCAGCGACGATTTCAGGGACACGGTAAAGGGGAACAATTTCGAGAACCGCAGCAAGGGGTATGTAAACGGAGCGGCGGGAGTGGAGGACTATGTTAAAGAGATAATGTGCGGGCGTATACCTCACCCCCAGATACCGAATTTAGACACTTTCGCATGGACTTTGAGTCCTTGTCAGACGGTCAATTACGTGGAGGCTCACGATAATCTTACCCTGTGGGACAAGCTAAGCTACACCAATCCCACAGATTCCGTTGACGTTCGCAAAAAAATGGATAAAATGGCGGCGGCAATGGTGCTGCTGGCGCAGGGTATACCATTTTTGCAGGCGGGGCAGGATTTTTTGCGGTCAAAGCCTCTCCCCGGGGGAGCTTTCGACCATAACAGCTACAAGTCCCCGGATGCCGTAAACAGCATAAGGTGGAACAGGAAAACCGAGTTCAAGGACGTGTTCCTTTATTACAAGGGGCTTATCGAGTTCAGAAAGGCGCACTCGGCGGTGAGAATGCACTCGGCGGAGGATATAGGGAAAAATATGGTATTTTTCGACAGGCTGCCGCCGCAGGTGGTGGGCTTCGGTCTCTACGGCGACAATGAACTGGAGGAAATTGCGGTATTTTTCAATCCCACACCCTTCGACATAAAGCTCCATGCTTTCGGTGAGTGCAGCGTTTATATCGACGGCGACAGGGCTGGTAACGTTCCTCTTTACACCGTTGACGGGGATTACAATATAGCTCCCCATTCCGCAATGGTCATGGGCAGAAGATACCCCGAACCTCAAACAGCCGCGGACAGCGGAGAACAGGCGGGATAGACATATCGGGAAAGGAGAAGGCTAAAAATGAAAAGAATACTGGTCTGCGAGGACGAGGACGTTATAAGGGATTTTGTGGTGATAAACCTTAAAAGGGCAGGC
>JAMOZU010000056.1 GCA_023667745.1 Ruminococcus sp. | reverse complement strand
CGGCTGACGGAAATATGAAAAGAGGTGATGTGGTGAGGTTGGTTGAATAGGGGGGAGGGTGTTTAGAGGTTAGAGGTAAGAGGTTAGAGATGGTTGAGGGAGCATAAGAAGTTATGCGTAAAAAAATCGGCTGACGGAAATATGAAAAGAGGTGATGTGGTGAGGTTGGTTGAATAGGGGGGCGGAGGGAATGTTGTCGGCGGAAAAAGTGAGATGAGAGGGTTTCCGGAATGTGTTGGTTGAAGAGAAATGTCGGAGAATGTTTGAGGAAAAGGTTCGGAAGATGTGCTTGGGATTCCGGGAATGTGTGTGTGGAGAAGTTTGAAGGAACTTGAAAAGTGAAGGAACTTGAAAAAGTTTGAAAAGACTTGAAGAAGTCCGGGGAAATTTGAGAAAGTAAAAAAATGAAAGGAAAGGAAAAATTACGGCATATGAAAATGCCGGGAAAATTAAGGAGGATTTTTGTTTATGAATAATATTGTACTTGCTAAGAAATATTCGGGTATACTGGACGAGGTTTATATGGAGAATGCCTGCACGGCGGCGTTGGAGTCGGAAAGGTCGCTGGCGTCTCAAGGGGCTAACGCAAATGAGATAATCATTCCGGTGCTTGACATGGACGGAATGGCGGATTATTCGAGGAATGACGGGTATGTGAAGGGCGATGTTTCGCTGACTTGGCAGACGGCGAAGTTCAATTACGAGAGAGGCAGAATGTTTGCGGTGGACGAAATGGACGACGAGGAGACGAGACATCTTGCTTTCGGCAGTCTGGCGGGCAGGTTCGTAAAGACAAAGGCTGTTCCGGAGCTGGACGCTTTCAGGTTCGCACAGCTTGCTTCCTGCGAAGGTATCTTCAAGAAAGAGGGCGAGCTTGAGACCGGTGAGGACGCTGCTGCGGCTTTGAGAGAGGCTCTCAATGCCATGGACGATGCACAGGTCCCTTCGGAGGAGAGGATACTGTTCATCACGCCCATGCTCAAAGGCTTGATTGACGATATGGACACTACAAGGTCGAGGGCTGTTATGGCGGGGGTTGAGAAGATCGTGGTCGTTCCGAAGTCGAGATTTTACACAAAGATAAAGCTGTTTGACGGAGTAAGCGAGGGCGAAAAAGAGGGCGGCTACAAGAAAGCCGACGACGGTAAGGACATCAATTTTATGATAGTTCACAAGCCTGCCGTACTCCAGTTTACCAAAACTGCCGTGCCGAAGATAATCTCTCCCGCCAACAATCCGGACGCTGACAGCTGGAAATACGGCTACAGGAGCTATGGGCTGTGCAAGGTTTACGAGAATAAGACGGCGGGAATTTACTGCCACTCTAGGGGCTAGAGAGGTGTGAGCTTCGCTCACACAGAGGGCTAGAGGCTAGGGAAGTATCGGTTATCGATTCGGGTATTTTCCCCGCCTTCGGCGGGGAAAATACCGGCTGACAAAGCAGGGCGGGTGGGTTGGAAATATTTTGCAGAAAAGAGGGAGTGAAAAAAATGCTGACGGATATGGATTATTACAGGGATATTTACGGCGGCGAGCTGCATGAGACGTTGGGAGAAAAGGCATTGGAAAGGCTGCTGAAAAGGGCGGAAAGAGATATTCGGTGCGTTTGTTCGGAGGATGTCTCGGAGATCTTTTCGGGGAAAGCAACGGACGGAAGACGGGCGGATATTATCGGAACGGCTGTTTGCATTCAGGCGGAAAGTCTGGCGAAAAGGGAAAGTTCGGCAAGTTCGGAAGAGGAGTTGGACGGAGACGGTTCGGCGGCGGAAGATTCGGGGGGGTCGAGTGTTTCGAGCGTGTCCGGAGTAACAAGCGGGGCGGTCATAAGCTCGGTGAAGCTGGGGGATTTTACGGTGAATTATGAGGGCGGTTCGAGCGGAAGTTCGTCCGGTTCGGGAAGTTCACAGGCAAGTTCGCAGGTGAGTTCGGTTGAGACGGTAAATGAAAGCTGCCGTGGAAATGTTTGCGGAGAAGCGATGCTGATCCTCGACAAGGGCGGCATGCTGTACAGAGGGGGAGTGAGAGTTTGACGGATATTGCGATACCGGAGGAAGTGCTTATTCACAGGTGCGTTTTAAACAGGTACAAAAACGGCGGCGTTTTCGGAAAGGGGGAGCTTGAGGAAAGCATTATGCTGGAGAATGTAAGGCTGTCGGCGGTGCGTAAAAGAAGGGCGGACAAGAACGGCGGCAGGGAAGAGAAAAGCGGCGTGCTTTATTTTGACTGCCAAAACAGCCGCCCGGAAGATGTTGAGTTTATGGGGGACGGTTACAGGAGCGAGATAATTTTCGGCGGAGAGAGTTACGAGGTCACGGGGGTAAGGTATATTTACGGTTTGACGAGACTGCATCATTTGGAAGTGATTTTAGGCGGTTGATGAATTTGACGTTTTTTCGCTTGCGGCGGGGGAAAATGCCACCCGACATATTGATTAAAAAAGGAGATTAAGAAATTTGATTGAGGTTATAAAAAAAATTTGCGAAGAGTCCGGGTGCGGAGCGTATGGAAACGGAAGGGTGAGCCTTGTTCCAAAGGGGGACAGGTGCGAGCAGGAGCTTGCGGACGGCGGGAGACTGGCAAGGATAGGAGCTGTACTGAGAGCCGGCGGTTACGAGAGGGAAGAGGATCTGCTGAGGGAACTGGAAAGTGCGGCGGGGAAGATTGAGAAGGTTTCCTGCAAGGTGAATGGGGTCGAGATACCGGGGGCAAGGGTGCGTTTGCCGGGAGTGTTGTCCGAAAGGCGGGAGGACGGATATGCGGAGTTTGAGGCGGAGTGCTTTATATGGGTGATAGAGAATGGGGGCGATGAAGACGTATAACAACGAAAAGGATATGACGGTAAAGGTAAAAATCAACGGAGAGTTTACGGAAGTTAAAAGAGGGGTTTGCGGTATCGAGGCGGATATGGGGGACAGATGCGAAATAAGGAAGTTCGTTGACGGAGACAGGAGCGTTCCGGTGTCGGACAGGGCGGCGGTGACGGTGGAGTTTATAAGAGAAGAGGGAGACGGGGTTCAGGATCATCTGTTGGCGGCTGCGAAGAGCGGAGAGAGGATAGAGGTTGCTTTCGGAGCGGGTTGCGAGAAGAGTTTTGAGGGAGTTGTGACGGTGAAAAGGATTTGCAAGGGGGATATTTGGGGGATAAGGTATGTTTTAGAGATTAGAAGTTAGGGGAGAGCCGGTTTAAGGTAATTTTCCCCGCCTTTGGCGGGGAAAATTACCTACTGCGGAAAATGAAGAAGGAGGAATTGTATGGTACATTTAAAAATCAACGGAACGGATATGAGCGGGTTTCTTATTGAAGAGGATTATGAGGTGATGACGGAAGCGGTCTACGACCCGGAAAGCGAGTTTGTTAATATTTACGGGGAGACCGTCAGGACGAGAACGGGGACTAAGATAACCGTAAAAGCGTTGGTGACGGACATCGGTGACGAAGAAGCGGCGGTGATAAGGAATGCGGCTGAAAGCGGCAGCGCACAAGTGGAGTATTCCGACCCCGATGTTAAACAGGGCGAGTTTGAGGTGACCTTCGGCAGGATAATGCTTGAAAAGGTCTATAACGGCAGGCGGCTGTGGCGGGGAGAAATTTCGGCAAGCGGATATATCCGCCAAGGTCTTTAGCCCGGTTTATGAAGTGAAGATAGACGGACGGGAGTTTGACGGAGGAGTTATAAAAAGCATGCGGCTGGTAAAAGAGGCGGAAAGTATGCCGGTAAAGGGGATAGTTACGTCAACGCTGTATCTTACGCTGAAAACCGACATTGCGTTTACGCCTAACTGCGAGATAAATGTAAATGCGGGGGATATGAGTTTTGCTCCCCATTACATAAGCAGGATTTCAAGGAAGGGGGATTTGCTTTCGATCACTGCCTGCGATATGATGAGGCGTTTGGAAAATCCTTTTGACGACGCTCTTTACAATGAGAAAAGCGAGCCGTTCAATGCAAGTCTGCTGATAAGCGATCTGGCGCACCAATGCGGGTTTGAGGGCTGCGAAAATCTGCCGGGAGAGTTCGGGAAATTCTATTTCGGAGATATTCACAACAGGACTTGCAGGGAGATATTAAACCTTGTTTCGGAATATGCTGTGGGGACATTCTGCTGCAAGAATAACGGGGTTTTGCGGTTTGACAGGTTTCTTACGTATTCGAGCGCAGTGGGGGTAAGATGGGAAAATTCGGCAAGGCTGTATTATCATTCGGCGAAAGGTCCGTTTAAGGCGGTGTACGGGAAAAATACCGCTTCGGGGGAAGTTTACAAGGCGGGGAACAGCGGGAGTTTTACGAACGTTCTTAAAATAAGCAGCAGGCTGCTGGACGGCAAGCGGGTATCGGAGATAATGACAAGCGTTGTTAATAAAAAGTTCCAAAGCTATTACTGCGGGAGAATGGATATTATGGCGGCTCCGGACGGTCTTACGACGTTTATAACGGAAGGAGGCGGCGAGCTTATTTCGGTGAAGACGGAGGTTATTTTCGGCGGCGGAGGAGTTTACGGGAAGGCGAAGGCTGCGGATATATGCGAGGACGAGTCGGAATTTCCGGAGATGAGAGATTATGAAATGAAAAAGAAGATAGAGGAATACAGGCAGTACGGAAGCGTTGTGATGACGGACAAGGGGCTGGGGATAGCGGAGGATATTCCGGAAGAAAATAATGCCGAAAAAAGTTTGGATATAAGGGAAAGGAAGACTTATTATTTCTCGAAGGCGGAGGGCGATGTTACCCGGTTTGACGGAGTTATAATGGACGGGAAGATGCCCGACAGGATAGAGAAAGTTTCGGAAAATTGCAGGAGGATAGTTTACAAAGACAAGGGATATTTGCTGAAATTCAAGCGGAACAGCGATGGCAGCAGGAGCGATATTTCCCTTGAAAGGGAGGAATGAAGATGAGCTTTATTGCGGGATATTTAATGGGAATGGAAGACGGCGGCGGTTATGAGGAAAAGGAAAAGAGGATAAGCTCCAACGGGGAGTATGTTCCGGAAGAGGGGGTCAGGTGGAGCAAGGTGACGGCGGATGTGCCTTCGGTGACGGCGGATATTGCGGAGATAATAAAAAATCTGCCGGCGCATGCGGTTTTTGAAATAGGAGACGGGTGGAGAGTCGATCTGTCGGTGGACCTGGAGGACAAAGCAGTAAAGCATTTCGGATTGGAGTTAAGCTCGGCGAGGTGGCTGGATAAAAACGGAGTTGAAGCGATACCGGAGTTTACATATATACGGAACAGATTTACGAGAATGGCGGTATACGGTAAATTTTACAAGAATGATGAATTTATATTTGCGGTAAGGGATTCGGGGAACACGCCGGATTACAACAGGGAAGAGATGTATTCGACATGGTATATTTATGTGGACGGAGATTACACCAAGGGAGTGGAGGATATTGTTGTTTACAAGTCGTCGGATATGCACATTTCCGACCCGGTGTTCAGCAATATCGTATTGCAGGGGGGCGGAAGGACTTATTTTCCGTCGCTTAGTTTCAGTGTGGATTACACGGAGAACTGGAATTATTATGACCTTGACGGGCAGTACGGCTCGGATACACGCACTGACGGCAATTCGATGGTTCTGAATTTCGGAGCGTACAGCATGGGTTACAGCACGCCGTTTACCGCTCTTGACAATATGAGGCTGTTCGGGGAAATGATTGACCTGCACAAGGCTTGCTGCAAGCATCAGGGGCTGGAGTTCAGGTACAGGGTGGTGGATTTGTAACCGGATTGTAACCGATTTGTGTGAAAAAAATATTGACCGTGAGGGGGGCGGGGTGATATAATAAAATTAATGGCAGGATTTGGACTGCGGATTTAAGGACGGAGGGTTTTTGAGATATGAAAAAGAATGTTTTAGCGGCTGCGGTGATGATGGTCGTTATGGGGGGCTGCGGGAGTGTATCGGGGGACGGTATGGGAAGTGCGGATTGGGGAGGGGAGATCATGGGGAGTGAAGAGGTTGTGAGCCTTGCGGAAAGCATGGCAAGCAGTATGGCGGAGAGTATGGTTGAAAGTATGCTTGATGAAGCCGGGGAAAGCGTGAGTGTGACGGAAGTGACGAGAGTGACAAGGGCGGTGACGGAAGAGCCGGTTGCGGAGACCGATGAATCCGGGTTTGCAAGGGGAGTATATTACAGAAAATCGGAGGAAGAAAGCAAGACAGTAACGATAGACAGTGAGGTTTATCCGTATGACTGTGAGGAGATACAAATTAGTGTAAGCACGTATTTGTCATACGGGTATGCAGAACCATATGACTGCATTGACCTTAGAAACTTGGAAAAATATCCAAATTTGAAGAGGTTGATAATCGAGGATATTAATGCGCAGGGGAGTCCATGTGTAAAGCTGATAAACGGAGACTGTACCGCAAAGCTGGAGAATCTTGAAGAAATATCATTGCGAAAAGTTGTATGGGATTACGATTGGCTATCGGGAATAAGTACTTTGAAAAAACTGACTGTAGATTCATGCTATGATTACAACGGCGAGTATTTGGAAAATATGCCGCAGGTGGAATACCTTGAACTGACGAGGTGCGCTGTGACCGATCTTAGCTTTGTAAACGGAATGAGTGCTTTGACTCAATTAAATCTGATACAAACAAAGCTTAGCAATTCGAGCTTTGATGGTGTGGAGGAAAATCATTCCGTAAAACAGCTTACTTTAATCGATAACAGCAATTATATTTTGCATGACGAAGCAGTTGAGTATTTGTTGACAAGTATTGCGGGAGTAAGCAAATTTAAAGGATTGGAAAGTTTGCATATTTCGGAAATGCACTTGGTCGATGAGGAGAAACAAATGAAAGACTTGCAGGAAGAATTGCCTGCGTGTGAAATTAACAAATAATGGAGGATGATAAATTTATGAGTAATGCAACTTTTTTTGACAACAAGAACGGAACGATTATTAAGAGGCTTGATACGGGCGAGCAATTTGCTTAATATTAAACGGAGGTTATTTAAATTATGAAAAAGAATGTTTTAGCGGCGATGGCTGCGGTGATGATGATGGTTATGGGGGGCTGCGGGAGTGTATCGGGGGACGGTACGGGAAGTGCGGATTGGGGAGGGGAGATGACGGCGAATGAGGATGTCGTGAGCCTTGCGGAAAGTATGGCAAGCAGTATGGCGGAGAGCATGGTTGAAAGCATGCTTGACGAGGCAGGGGGGAATGTGACGGAAGAGGTTACGGAAGCGACAAGAGCGGTGACAACGGAGAATGAGACGGAAGAGGAGACCGATGCGGCGTATAATTTGTGGATGCAAAGGATTTACGTTGGTCAATACATAAGAACTTCGGAAGAGGAAAGCAAGACTGTTACGATAGACAGTGAGGTTTATCCGTATGACAGCGAGGAGATAGTGATCAATATTGATACGGAGTACCCATATTACAATGATGTAGAGCCTTATGACTGCATTGACTTGGCGAATTTAAAAAATTACCCGAATTTGAAAAAATTGAACATATACGGAAATATGTATTCTTATAGTGATGTCAGGGTAATAAACTGGGACGGTGCGGCGGAGCTTGAAAATCTTGAGGAGATATGGTTATCGGGCGTTGTATGGGGCGAGTACGATTTGGCAAAGGTCGGTTCACTGAAAACGCTTACCATTGATTTTTGCTATTATGATAACTGGGATTTTTTGGGCAAGCTCAAGCAGGTGGAAATACTGGAGCTTTCAAAAAGCGGTGTTGATGAGTTGAGTTTTATTAACGGAATGGATTCGTTGACAGATTTGACTATGGAGCATAACCACAGTTTTAACAATGCAAGCCTTGACGGGCTGGAAGAAAATTACTCCTTAAAAAGACTGACGTTTGGTGATAACAGCGGTTTTACGCTCAATGCTGACAAAGAGCTTGAATATATGCTGACAGATGTCAGTGGATTACGCAAATTGAAGGGATTGGAGCAATTGACTGTCTGGGAAAGCGGTCTGGTTGATGAGGAGAAACAGATGAATGAATTGCAGGAAGAATTGCCTGCATGTGAGATTAAATTAAATGGAGGATGATAAAATGAGTCATATGACTTTTTTTGACAACAAGAACGGAACGATTATTAAGAGGCTTGATACGGGCGAGCAATTTGCTTAATATTAAACGGAGGTTATTTAAATTATGAAAAAGAATGTTTTAGCGGCGATGGCTGCGGTGATGATGGTTATGGGGGGCTGCGGGAGTGTATCGGGGGATGGTACGGAGACTGCGGATTGGGGCGGGGAGATTATGGGGAGTGAAGAGGTTGTGAGCCTTGCGGAGAGTATGGCGGAAAGTATGGTTGAAAGCATGCTTGATGAAGCGGGGGAAAGCGGGAGTGTGACGGAAGTGACGAGAGCGACAAGGGCGGTGACAACGGAGAAGGAGACCTCGGCGGAAGAGTTAGCAATGGCAATGAGGAGTTCCGGTTATTATTTGAGGACTTCGGAAGAGGAGAGCAAGACTGTTACGATAGACAGTGAGGTTTATCCATATGACAGCGAGGAGATAAAGGTCTTTATAGAAACGGATTATTCTACTCTAAAGGGTATAGAACCCTATAATTGCATTGACCTTGAAAATCTGAAAAATTATCCCGATTTGAAGAAGCTGCATATAGGCGGAAATATGTATGACTGTAACAGTATCAGTCTGATAAATCTGGACAGTGCGGCAGGGCTTGAAAATCTTGAGGAAATAGAGATGTGGGGAGTTGTATGGGATAAAAGCCAATTAGCGGAAATTGATTCATTAAAAAAGCTGTATATAGGCAGCTGTCAATTTGATGACTGGAGTTTTTTGGCTGATTTGAAGCAGGTGGAAATACTGGAGCTTTCTCGGAATAATGTATCTGATTTGAGCTTTGTAAACGGCATGAGTTCGTTAGGCGAGCTGAAATTATCAGCAAACAGTATTGATAATTCCGGTTTATATGGCATAGAGGAAAATCATACGCTTAAAAAGCTGATATTCAGCGAAAACTGTGCATACTCTTTACGCAGTGACAGTACCTTTGAATATTTGCTGACGGATATAACGGGGTTAAGCAGATTTAAGGGGTTAGCGTACTTGGAAATCTCGGAATTTTATTTGCTCGATAAGGAGCAGCAGGAAGAATATATTCGGGAGCAATTGCCCGAATGTGAAGTATGGATATTATAAAAAACGGAGGATGATTAAATGAGTGAATTTAAATTTATTAACAACAAGAAAGGGACAATTATTAAGACAGCAGAGAATGGGGAGCAGTTTGCCTATGACATCTTAGTTGACGGCAATATTCCGGAAAACGAATCGATTGTTGATTATTGCTACTTCCAAAAAGAGCCAAATTTGAAGGATAAATTATCAGCAAACGGTCTCCCGACTGATTCATTTTGTAGCGGAACATGCGTTGCTATGGCTTTGGCTATTTCCAGAGGCGACAGCAGTATCAGACCGGAAGATGTGATACTTTGGGATAACGCAAAGGACGCAAATGGCAACAGCGAAAAGAATTGGATATACGGAACAGGTCTGAAAGACTGGGAGCAGGAAAAGAATCTGAACGGCGACGGAGGGCAAATGTATGACGGTTCGCCGTCCGGTGATGATTATATGAAAAATATCAGAATGTATTTATCCGCCGGGTTGCCAGTAATAATTGCTGTAAAAGGTCACTTTGTGGTTGCAGTGGGAGTAGAATCCAACATCAGGCTGGAAGATGCGGAGCTGAATGATTTGGTTATATTTGATCCCGGTACTGAAACAGAAAAGAAAATAACAACATTTGGCAAATCCGATTATACGAAAGAATCAAACAAAATACATGTGCCTTATCCCATTGTCAGAAAAGGCACAAGCGGGCAGCAGATACGCATTGCCGACCCCATTGACGACAGGTGGGAGTTCGTAGCCGATGAAAACGGCAATAAGACACATGACCCTTATTATACAGACCCCTTGATAAGAGAGGACGGGAGCATGATACCCGCCAATCCGGGGAGAACGCTTAAAGAGATGATAAGGGAAGTAAAAAATTCGCTTATGAGCGATGAGGAGAAGGAGGAGATGATAGACAAGCTGCTCAACGGTTTTGACGAGCCTGTTTACGAAAATCTGGAGGTTCTCGAAAACGGCGAATATGAGCCGGGAAAAGGCGTGACGGCGTTTGACAAGGTGACGGTCGATGTAAAGGCAAAGGTCGCTCCGAAAAGGATTATCGAAAACGGCGAGTTCTCGGCTTCGGACGTTCAGCTGGAGGGGTTCAGCGTTGTGAATGTTGATGTAAAGGCGAATGTAAAGTCAAAAGGTATCAGCGAGAACGGCTCTTACAGGGCGGAAGATGACGGCGTTGAGGGGTACAGCGTTGTCAATGTAAATGTTACGCCGGAGATAAAGTCCAAGACCGTTACCGAAAACGGCGTATACAAGGCGGAGGAAGACGGAGCGGACGGCTTCGGCACGGTTACGGTGAATGTGCCGGACAGATATGATGAGGGGTATGCGGCAGGAGCAAGTGATAATACAATCCCCTTGACTGTTACCAAAAACGGCAGCTACTCGGCATCGGAGTATGGCGCGCACGGTTTTGATTCCGTAAATGTCAATGTTCCGGGAGAGGAGGAATACAATGCTTTGAAAAAACGTGTTGAAGATACGGAAAGGTATTTAAGTTCGGAAGATAAACTTGTTTATAAGCTATTCAGCGAGGTTGATGTAACTACGGACAGGGGCGGGACGTATACATACCGTATTCGTTACGATGCGACAGATTCGCTCGGAGACAAGATATTTGAAAGGGACAGATTTTCGGTTATTGTTACCAATACCGTTACGGGAAAGGTAATAACCGACTGGACGACCATTTTTACAAGTACGAGTTATGAATACAATACGACCAATCTTGCCGCATGTTTTTATGTTGAAGATTCTGTATTATATTACAGGTTCGGCGGCGGGTCGAATTATGTCGGTATAATTAACAATTGGAAAAGAATGACATTAAATTTTTAATTTAAACGGAGGTTTTTATTATGAAAAAGAATGTTTTTGCGGCGGCGGTGATGATGGTGGTTATGGGGAGCTGCGGGAGTGTATCGGG
>JAMOZU010000055.1 GCA_023667745.1 Ruminococcus sp. | reverse complement strand
GTACAGACCGACCGAAGAGGGGGGCTTTGTGCTTAAAGAGGGGAGTTTCTATAAGTTCTGCAAGAAGGCGGAGGCTGATAGTGACAAGGACTATTTCTTTATCATTGACGAGATAAACAGGGGGAATTTAAGCAAGATTTTCGGGGAGCTGCTTATGCTTATCGAGGCGGACAAGCGGGGAGAAAAAGTACGGCTTGCTTACAAGGAAGACAAGGATTTTTCCGTTCCGAAAAATCTGTACATAATAGGCATGATGAACACGGCGGACAGAAGCCTTGCAATGATAGACTATGCCCTGCGGAGACGGTTTGCCTTTTATGAGATGAAGCCGGCGTTCGGGAACGGGAAGTTTAAGGCGTATGCGGAGAAGGTTAAGAATGCGGCGTATCGGAGTGTGATAGATGAGGTTGTAAAGCTGAATGAGGATATTGAAAAGGACACGTCCCTTGGGAAGGGGTTTGAGATAGGTCACAGTTTTTTCTGTTATACCGAAAATAAACCGGAGGAAGTTGATGATGAGTGGGTGGAGAATGTGGTAAAATATGAGCTGTTTCCCACTATCGAGGAGTATTGGTTTGATGATGAGGATAAAGTTAAAAAGTACAAAGGCTTGCTTAACAGTGCGTTGACAGACGGTAAATCTAACGGCAGTAATGTGAACGAAACGGGAGCAAGCGGCAGTGAAATGACGGAGAGGGTCAATGAAGATGCGGCAAGCGGCGGGAGCGGTGAAGATGACGGTGAGTAATAACGGCATACCCATAAAGAATATTTACTATATGCTGTGCTATGCCTATGATATTTATTACGAGAAGGATTTTCTGAATGATACGGTTTTTTCCGCCGACCCGGAAAGTTTCGGGAATATGCAAAGGCTTATGGCGGAGATACTTATAAGGCGGGTGAGTTATCAGCTGAAAAAGGGGCTGTTGCGGGATTATGAGGAGCGGCGGGAGGAACTGACGGCGGTAAGGGGGAAGATAAATTTAAGGGAGACGCTGGGCAGAGGGTGCAGGGTAAGGGGCAGGCTTTTCTGCGAGTTTGACGAGTATGTCTCGGACACGCTTATGAACAGGATAGTAAAATCTGTCATGCTGTCACTTCTGCGGGGGGATATTACGGCGGGGCAGAAGGGCAGGCTCAAAAGGCTGCTGGGGCATTTCGGAGAGGTGGACCGGACGGATCTGCGGGGGATAGAATGGGGGAGAATGAGGTTTACCGGGAACAACAGGGAATATCGTTTCCTGATGAGCATATGCAGGGTGATAGCGGAGAATATGATATTCAGCACGGAGGAGGGACGGCTGGAGATAAGGGAGTTTGGCGGGGAAAAGCTCGATAAACTGTATGAGAAATTTTTGAGGAATTATTTCAAGTTTCACTGGCGTGACGGATTTTCGGCGGGGGCGGACAAGGTAAAATGGGACTGCCCGGATAAAGACGAATATCTGCCGGAGATGAATACGGACATTTCCCTGCATGACAGGATGGGGAACAGAAAGCTGATAATCGACGCTAAATTTTACAAGAAAAACGTCGGCGAAAATACCAAGCATACAGATGAGACCGGGCGGGGCAAGGAGACATTAATTTCCGAGCATTTATATCAGATATTTGCGTATGTTACTAATGAGAGCGTTAGGTTCGGGGGCGAGGTTTCGGGAATGATGCTGTATGCCGGGACGGAAAATTCGGGGCTGGACGAAAAGGGGCATGAGTATGTTATCGGCGGTCACAGGTATGTGTTCCGTGCGTTGGATATGAA
This sequence comes from Ruminococcus sp., assembly GCA_023667745.1. Taxonomy (GTDB): domain Bacteria; phylum Bacillota; class Clostridia; order Oscillospirales; family Ruminococcaceae; genus Huintestinicola. Next base: position 9,571 of record JAMOZU010000055.1, on the reverse strand, counting down.
CCGTGATTTTAATGAGATAAGGAAAAGTCTGGACGGCATTGCGGAAAGGTTTTTAAACGGGGGTTACGGGAAATGATGAGCCGAACTTTTTCCCCGCATGTGACGGGAGAAAACGTCCGCAAAAAGATTTTACGGTGTTTTTAAAGAGAGTGTTAAAATGCGAAAGGAAAAATAAAATGGAGATAAAAATTATCAAGGGAAATTTGTTTGAGGCGGGGGAAGATTATTATCTGGCGCACTGTATTTCGGCGGATTTTGCGCTGGGGGCGGGGATAGCAAAGGAGTTTGACCGGCGGTTCGACATGCGGGGGAGACTGCGGCGGGATTACGAGGGGATAGACCGGGAAAGCCTTGTGGGAAAGGCTTTGATGGTAGGGAGAGTTTTTAATCTGGTGAGCAAGGAAAGGTATTATATGAAGCCGTCATACAAGTCGCTGCGGAGCTGTCTTACGGATATGAAGAGGATAACGGAGGAAAACTGCATTGAGAAAATTGCCATGCCGAAGATAGGCTGCGGGCTTGACAGGCTGAATTGGGAAAAGGTGGAGGAAACAGTGAGAGATGTTTTTGAGGGGAGCAAGGGGGAGATTCTCGTTTACGAGCTTTGAAAGAAAGTTTTCCCCGCCGAACGGCGGGGAAAAACGCTTGCAAAACGATTTGATTTTACTCACCGTAGTAGGCGAGCAGATACAGCTTTTTGAGCTCTTCTATGCGGGGGAGACGGGGGTTGGCTGTTGTACACTGGTCGTCGAAGGCTTTGTAGGCAAGGTCTTCAAGGGTGCTTTCGTAAACGGTGGGGTCGATATAGGAGCGTTTGTCCCGCTCGCCCGCTTCCTTGATGGAAAGGGGTATCTCAACCTCACGCATAAGCCTGCGGACAGCCTCGGCAAGGGCTTTTACGCCTTCCTCCGCCGTTGAATCGGCGGGGACAAAGCCCATCATTTTTGAAATTTCAGCATATCTTTCCGGGGCGATGTAATGGTCGTATTTCGGCCAGGCGGCAAATTTGGTGGGAGTGGTTACGCCGTTGTACTCGATAACGTGAGGCAGGAGATAGGCGTTTGCCAGTCCGTGGGGGATATGGAACTCGCCGCCAAGTTTATGGGCAAGAGAGTGGTTTACGCCCAAGAATGCGTTGGTAAAAGCCATTCCCGCTATGCAGGAGGCGTTGTGCATTTTCTCCCGTGAGAGAGGGTCGGCGTTTTTATAGGAGGAGGGGAGATAGGTAAAAACAAGTTTTACGGCGTGGAGTGCGAGGGCATCGGTATAGTCGTTTGCCAGCACGGAAACGTAGGCTTCAATGGCGTGGGTAAGCACGTCAAGCCCTGTAAAGGCGGTGGACGCTTTGGGGACGGTGTAGACAAATTCCGGGTCGATAATGGCAACGTCGGGAGTAAGCTCATAGTCCGCCAAGGGGTATTTCATATTGCGGCTTTTGTCGGAGATGACCGCAAAGCTGGTTACCTCCGAGCCTGTACCGGAGGTGGTGGGGATAGAAACCATTTTGCAGAGCCTGCCCATTTCCGGGAATTTGTAGATACGTTTCCTTATATCCATAAATTTCTGCGCCATACCGATGAAGTCTGCGCCGGGGTTTTCATAGAAAAGCCACATTGCCTTTGCGGCGTCCATTGCCGAGCCGCCTCCCAATGCCACGATAACGTCCGGACGGAAACGCTTCATTGCTTCCACGCCTTTTTTCACGGTGGTAAGGTCGGGGTCGGGTTCTATCTCGCTGAATATCTCCACAGCGGGCTTGTTAAGGTTTTTCCCCAGCTGATAGGTCACTCTGTCGATGTAGCCGTACTGCACCATGCCGGGGTCTGCCACTATCATTGCCCTGTGGATATCCTGCATTTTTGAAAGGTACTGTACCGATCCCGGCTCAAAGTAGATTTTTTCGGGTATCTTGAACCACTGCATATTGACTCTCCTTTTGGCGACTTTCTTGCGGTTGATCAGATTCTTGGCGGTGACGTTTTCGGAAACGGAGTTTTTGCCGTAAGAGCCGCAGCCTAAGGTAAGGGAGGGAGCCATAACGTTGTAAACGTCTCCTATTGCGCCGAAGGAAGCGGGGGAATTTACAACGATTCGGGAGGCTTTCATACGCTCGCCGTATTTTTCGATAAGGGAATTGTCGGAAGAGTGGATAACGGCTGTGTGCCCTGCGCCGTGTTTTAGCATTTCCTCGCAAAGTTCAAAGGCGTTTTGGGTGTTCTCCGCCTTTACCACCGCAAGGACGGGGGAAAGCTTTTCGAGAGCAAGGGGATATTGCTCCGCATTCGTCCCCCCAAGTTCTACGCAGAGTACCTTTGTTTCCTTTGGAATGGTTATTCCCGCTTTTTCGGCTATCTGCCAGGGGTACTGCCCCACCACCCAAGGCTGCACCGCCATTTTTTCCGTGTCGATGACCACCTGCTGTATTCGGGGAATTTCATCTTCCGAGGCGAAGTAGCAGCCCTGTTCCTTCATAAGTCTGACGGTCTCGGCGTAAACCTCGCCGTCGATGACCGCTGCCTGTTCGGAAGCGCATATCATACCGTTGTCAAAGGATTTTGACAGGATAAGGTCGTTTACCGCCCGTGGGAGTACGGCGGATTTTTCGATATAGCAGGGAGTGTTTCCCGGCCCTACCCCCAAGGCGGGTTTGCCTGCGGAGTAGGCGGCTTTTACCATTCCGGGGCCTCCCGTGGCAAGGATAGTGGCAACGTCCGGGTGGTTCATAAGAAGTCCCGTTGCTTCTATCGAGGGAGTTTCTATCCATTGGACGCAGTATTCGGGCGCACCTGCCGCTACTGCCGCATCTCTTACGGTTTGCGCCGCTTTTACGGAGCATTTCTGTGCATTGGGGTGGAATCCGAAGATAATGGGGTTGCGGGTCTTGGCGCAGATGATGGATTTGAACATGGTCGTGGAAGTGGGGTTTGTAACGGGGGTTACTCCCGCCACTATCCCGACAGGCTCGGCTATTTCAAGATAGCCCTCGTCCACGTTGTCCTCGATAACGCCCACGGTTTTTTCGTGCTTTACCGAGTGCCAGATGTATTCGGTGGAGAAGATGTTTTTGGTCACCTTGTCCTCGAAAATGCCTCGTCCCGTTTCCTCAACTGCCATGCGGGCAAGCTCCATTTGTGCGGAAAGACCCGCAAGAGCCATTGCCTCGGTTATTTTGTCGATCTGCCGCTGATCCATTTTCATGTATTCGTCCAGTGCTTTTTTTGCGTTTTCCACCAAGCTGTCCACCATAGATTTGTTGTCCATGATTTTTTACCTCCTTGCTGTTAGTAATGTGCGGGTTTAATACAAATCCCTCATTGAATTATGGGATCAGTATAAGGTTTTCCCCGCCGAAGGCAGGGAAAACCGCCCGGCACTTGCTTTGGTTTGCCGGTTTGAGAGACGGGAATGCTACTCGAAGTCGCTGTCGCTCGGTTCTCGGTATGCGCTTCTGACTGCTTTTGCCACCGCTTCCGCCAGTCCTTTGTCGGTCACCTTGGGAATAATATGCTCCGCAGACAGTCCGCCCCGGCTTCGGGCAAGTTCGGCGATGGCTTCTGCCGCCGCCAGCTTCATATCGTTGGTTATCTCCTTTGCGTGAACGTCAAGGACTCCCCGGAATATCCCCGGAAAGGCAAGGGCGTTGTTTATCTGATTGGGAAAGTCGCGCCGGCCCGTGCCCACAACAGCCGCTCCTGCGGCTATGGCTCGTTTCGGGTCTATTTCCGGGTCGGGGTTTGCTAAGGGGAACAGTATGGGCTTTGCCGCCATGCTCCGCACCATTTCTTCCGTAACGCAGCCGGGAGCGGATACGCCGATGAAAACGTCCGATCCTTTTATGACCTCTTCCAAAGTCCCTTTTTCATCGTTGGGATTGGTTATGCGGGAAATTGCTCTTTTCGCCTCGTTCATGGCTCGCCTGCCTCGGTATATCGCCCCTTGGCGGTCGCACAGGATAATGTTTTTGCAGCCTTTTGAGCGGATAAGTTCGGCTATGGCTATCCCTGCCGCTCCCGCTCCGCTGATTACAAGTTTAACGGAGGATAGCTCCCTGCCTGTCAGCTTCAAAGCGTTAATAAGGGCTGCCAAAGTCACCACCGCAGTACCGTGCTGGTCGTCGTGGAATACGGGGATAGAGCATTCTTTTTTCAGCCGCTTTTCAATTTCAAAGCAGCGGGGAGCGGAGATGTCCTCTAAATTTATTCCGCCGAAAGAGGGGGAGATAAGGCGGACTGTTCTTACAATGTCCTCCTCGTCCTTTGAGTTTATGCAAACGGGAACGGCATCCACATTGCCGAAGGTTTTGAACAGGGCGCATTTTCCCTCCATTACGGGAATTGCCGCCGCCGCTCCTATGTCTCCCAGACCCAGCACCGCCGAGCCGTCTGTTACCACTGCCACCATATTCGCCCGCCTTGTAAGCTCGAAGCTCTTTTCCTCGTTTTTGGCTATTTCAAGGCAAGGGGCTGCCACTCCCGGAGTATAGGCAAGGGACAGATCCTCCGCTGTGTTAAGGGGTATGCGGCTTACCATTTCGATTTTACCCTGCCAGCTGCGGTGTTTTTCAAGGGCTTTTTCCGAGTAGTCCATATTGTTCCTTTCCGCAAGCCTGCGTAATTAGCGCAGACTAACTACAATTATTATACACTAATTTTTTCTTTTTGTCAACAGGAAATTTGTCGGGGGTGAAAAAATTTTTATGTGTGGTTAGTTTGCCGCAGGAAAGGGGGAAATATACCGCATAAAATATATCCGCCGGGGGAAGTGTACCGAAAAAAAGCGAATGCGGGTTTTCTCCCTGACGGGCGGAGAGAAAGCCGATTCATATAATTCGATGGGGTTGTATAAGATGGCATTGATTTACAAATGCTCATAGCTTATCAGGCTGTTTAAGGGCATACGCTTCGCTTCAACCTTGACGGTATCGGCGGGATAGCCTACGGCAAGGATATTCACAGGCTCGTATGTTTTGGGAATGTCAAATTCCGCCCGCAGGACATCGGGCTTGAAATAGCATATCCAGACAGAACCCAGCCCCATATCCGCCGCCGAGAGCATCATATGGCAGGTGACAATGGCGGCATCGGTATCGGCAGCGGACCAGCCGTCATAGGGGCGTTTCCATGCCCTTTTTGTATCGGCGCAGACAATGATTGCCAACGGCGCACCGTAAATATCGGCGGCTTTGCTTATTTTTGCAAGTCCCTCAGGTGTTTGAACGGCTATAAGGCGCACCGGCTGAAGATTTGCGGCGGTGGGGGCGGCGTTGGCGGCTTTAAAAAGGGTCTCCTGCTTGTCCCTTTCCACCTTTTGAGAAGTATAGCTCCTGACGGAGCGGCGGTTAGCTGCCAGTTCGAGAAAATCCATAAAAAATCAACTCCAAAATAAATTTTCAGCAGTACTGTTGATTTATCCGATATATCATGCTATAATAATAACATATAAATATTATTTTGTAAAGTACGCACTTTATTGTATGATACTGTAAAAAAAGTAGGAATTGAGGAATATAGATATTTCGGAGGAAAAGAATGTTAAAATGCACAAGCGAATACTACTGCCCCGTGGAGGCAACCATAGACCTGATCGGCGGAAAATACAAGGCTGTGATCCTCTGGCATTTGAGCGGCGGAAAGAAACGGTACTCCGAGCTGCTGCGGCGTATGCCGGGGATAACGGAAAAAATGCTTGCCGCTCAGCTGCGCAGTCTGGAGGGCGACGGACTTATTACAAGGACGGTCTATCCCGTTGTTCCGCCGAAGGTAGAATATGAACTGAGCGGGTTCGGGGAAAGCCTTATCCCGGTTTTGCAGGCAATGTGCGACTGGGGAAATGAGTACATAGAGAGCAGGAGAACGGCCAAGGCATAAATGCCGCAAAAGATCGGATATTTACAGTTCCTGTTTATCCATAAAATCGTAAATCAGCTTCATAAAGCCGTCGGTATCGAGCATCATGGCAAGATGTCCGCCGGGGATCTCCCGCACCACCTCCGGGTCGGGCATGGAATTTATCAGGGCTTCTTTTATGTCGGGAGTGAAGGTCATATCATCGTCCGGCTCGATTATAAGCACTCTGCCTTTGAGAAAGGCGAAATCCTCCTTGGAGTGAGTTCCCGTGTGGTTTCTGAGGTCTCCCAAAAGGTGCGCCATATGACAGAGGTATTCGTTGGTAAGGTCGGGTTTTATCTGTTCGAGTATCGCTTTTATTGCGTCCTGCCCTTGGGGGTTGTCCTTCAGATACTTTTTAAAGGCAAGTCCCATTAATGAAGGCATAAGGGAAAGGGGGAGCATTTTGAATTTCTTGATATTTTTTTGCTCCTTTTCCTCTCCGAGCATTCGCACAAGGCATTTCATTCCCTCAAATTTCAGGTCGGGGGTCATGGAAGCGGTGGATGTAAGGATAAGCCCTTTTACCGCCTCCGGGTGCTTTTTGGCGATTATCTGGGCAAGCACGCCGCCGTAGGACTGCCCCCAGAGATAGACGTTTTCCGCTTTCAGGACTTTTATAAGTTCGGCTACAGCGTCCGCAAGAGTATCGTTGTTTTTATATGACAAGGGGTAGTTGAAATTTATAAGGGAGTATCTGTCCATAAAATTGCGGGCGAATGCCGCAAATGCGTCTCCCAGTCCCGAACCGCCCGCAAGCATCAGGATTGTGGCGTTTTTCTTGGGAGAGGGATTCTTGTAATAACGGTATTTAAAGTCGCCGCCCAGTATCTTTTCGCTTTTTGCCGGGGCGAATTTATTGTAATATTCAAATTCTTTTTTCATATCCATAAAGCAATATCTCCTTTACTTTTTGATTTTGTGAAACAAGTTACCTATTGCTAACCAATTTTAGTATAGCATATATTTCCTGATTTGTCAAGAGGGTGATTTAAATTTTTTTCTGCGGCGGGAAAGAGATTACGGAAATGCTTATATAAGATGCGAAATATTAATGTCAAATTAAATTTATGTAAAAATTTTTTCAGACACTTGACAAAACAGGAAATCACAATTATAATATAAATATAGTTAGCCTATGATAACTGTTAAAAACCGGCAGTTTACGGCTGAACCTGCTCAACAACGAGGCAAAGGCAATATTTTTTGAAGTAATATTAAAATTCGTTCTTGCCCACTGCCTCTTAAAGCGAATTGTGAAAACAATTGTATTATGCCATTTGAAAGGACAGGTAAGATCATGAACGGAAATTACAATGATAAAGGCGCAGCTGACATTCCCAGGATAGTTCATCTGATGAAGCTGGGGGCGTTGTTTTCGGTTGTGGGATTGATTTCGGATATTATTCTGGGGTACGGGGAGACGGGGGAGGAGGCGTACGGACTGCCGTCCTCGTTTGCAAGGTATCTTGAGGTCTCGGACGTGCAGATATTTTGGTCGGCTGTGATAGGGCTTATAAGCATTCCCATGGTTTGTCTGTGCTGTTTTTCTGTGTACCGGCTTATTATGGCGGGAAGCGGCAAGCATGCTCATATGTACCGTTCGGGGATAATCGGCAGCCTTATTTTCGGCGGTACTGTACATATCTCCTGCTGTTCGCTTGCATATTTTTTGAAACGAACGGCGGAGTACGACCCGGAAAATATATTAAACGAGGCTATGACTTTTGCGGGATATTTTCTGCTGCCGCCGACGGTTCTGTTTATGATATTCTTTGCCGTTCTGATAATTGCTCACATAAAAGCAATTGCAAAGGGGGAAACGCTGCTGCCGGGAAAGGCATGGGTATTCTGCCCGCTTTTCGGGATAATTGCCGCCGCTGTTCTGAAACTGCCCGGTCTGCCTTTTACAAATGCTCTTGCAACAGGCTGGATAAATATAGGTTTTTTATGGACATACTGCGGGCTGCTTTTTATGATGAAAAAACACGGCGGAAAAACGAGGTGAAGCTTATGAAAAAGATAAAATTTGAAAGGGAAAAAGACGGATTTTACGGGGTTTATATTGAAAATCCCGTTAAGTCGGATGCCGCCATAATAATTATGATAACCGACAATGCGGAAAGTTATCTTTCGCTAGGAGCGGCAAAATGGGCGGTAAAAAAGGGACTCAATGCGCTGACCCTTTCCCCGGAAAAGGCGGAAAAGGGCTATCATAATTTCCCTTTGGAGCAGGTAGAGGCGGCTGTAAAACGGCTCAAAAGTTACGGCAATGACAGGATAGCCATAGCGGGTGCGTCCACCACGGGTACAATAGTTCTGGCGGCGGCATCGCACATTCCCGACATTACGCTGACTGTTGCCATGACTCCCAGCGATTTTATGTGGGAGGGAGTTAAGAAGATCAACATCGACGGCTGCAAGGAAATGCCTCTTGAGGGGACTGCGCTGCTGTCGCTCAAGGGCGAGCCGCTGCCGTATATGCCTTTCCTTTACCGTCACCCGGATTACTGGAATGTGATAAAAAAGGATTCGGAAGAAAGAGGCGATAAAATTGCCGCCCGCCGTCTTTATGATGATTCGGAGAAGGCTCATCCCATTGAAGAGGATGAGTTTATAAAAGTTGAAAATATAAAGGGAATGCTTATTCTGACGGGGGCAAAGGACGACTCTTTGTGGGACACGGAAAAGTATATCCGCCGAATGGAAAAGCGGCTCAGAAGCACGCCTCACGAGTGTAAGTGCAAGATACTTATGTATGAACACGGGACGCATTTTGTATTCCCCGAATCTATGATGAAGCTGCTGCTGCCTGTGGGGGCGGGACTGCCTGTGAAGCTGATGTTCAAGGCGGGGAGAGACTTTCCCGAAGAGTGCAGGCAGACAAGGCTGGATATTGACAGGAAAATTTCCGCCGCCATAAGGGTATGGCAAAAGAAGGGATAAAACAAAAGCGGCTGCAAGATAAAGCAAATGCAGCCGCTGTATTTATTTATTCCTCCGTATTATCGGAATTTTCGCCGCTTTCACCGTCTTCACCGTCTTCGCTGTTGTTTTCATCGGTACCGCCGTCTTCTCCGTCCTCGGAGAGTTCTTTGACGGACACCGTGCCGCCGGCCGTATCAACGGGAGACGCCATTGACGCAGGCCCTGCATTGAAGATAGCGTTGGCATAGTTTACCTCGCCGGCGTAAACTCCTTTGACCGCCAGTTCTATATCGGAAAATTCCACGTAATAGTTGAATACTCTGTCATAGCCCTCTTCCGGGTCGCTATAATAGTATCGGTAGCAGTAGACCGAGTCGTTGGAGATACTGCGGCGGACATAGTAAGGCTTCAAGCCGAGGGTCTTGCTGACGTTTCGTATGCTCATGCCGTATTCAAGGGTCTCTTGGGTGAGTATCTCGGGCATTACGTGACCTTTCCAGTTGAGCTTTAACTGATTGAAGTCGTAATATTCCACGGCTGTGATGATGTCCTCGCCGTCCACCGTGAGCATTATCGCCCATTGGGGCTGCTCTGCGCCGTTTACCTTGACCGTATCCTCGGAAATGCAGATATAATCGAAATCGCAGATACTGTTGATAAGTCCGTTGGGGCTTTTTTCGGCAAAGTCCAGTCCTGTTTCCGAGGCGGCATAGGGGACGTTTCTGCCCAAGGGAATGCTCTGGGCGGCTGTAAGCCCC
>JAMOZU010000054.1 GCA_023667745.1 Ruminococcus sp. | reverse complement strand
TCCTCGAGCTGAGGGCGAAAGTATAATGTATGCTCAGCTCCCGGTACCCCCACCGCCTATTAAGCAGCGCACCTCCGGAACTGCCGCCGGAAATGGGGGCTGTAAACTGTATCATATCCACATCGTCAATTACCCGCAGTCCCGCAATTATCCCGTCGGACACGGAATTAAACAGCCCATGGGGACTGCCTATGGCAACCACTTTCTGCCCCCTCACAAGCTCTTTCCCGCCGCCGTAAATTTTAAGGGGCTTCATGGGTCTGTCAATGCGGATAACAGCTAAGTCGTTTACGGGGTGATATTTTAAGAGACGGTCGGTGCGGTAGATGTTATTGTCGTTCTCCATTCGCACACGGTACATATTGCCGTGGCTCGCCACATGGCAGTTGGTAAGGATATACCCCTTGCTGTCGATAACGACCCCCGACCCGCAGCCGGTGACCTCTCCGCTTCTGTCCTCCGTCTCTATCATCACCACCGACTCCGCCAACTGTGCCAGTTCCTCAAAGGTAAGCTCCCGCACCGCAGTAACGCCGGGGGTTACAGACGGCGTATGCACGGCTATATTTCCCGCCGTAACACCCCTCGGCGGAACATTTCCCGATGACACAGCCCTCGGCGGAATACTCTCCGATGAAATACGCCCCGCCGTAACAGCCCCGTTATTATTATTTCTTGCCGGGCGTGAAATATTTACCGAAGAACCCAGCGGACAGCGTTTCGGGTGGTCGAGAACCACGTGATAATCACGGCTTGTTTGTCCCTGTCCCGGCTGACTTGTGCGTGAGACAGCCGCTCCGTTTTTGGCGATACTGCCGGAAGCACTCCTCGGCAAATATGCGGGAATGCTTTCCCTGCGGCATTCTCCCGGTATCACCTTTCGGGAAATATCAAGCATGGACGGGGACAGGGAAATATCCCCCTCCGGCAGCAGTATCATCACATCAAAGCCGCAGTAAAAGGCAAGACAGCAGAAAAGATATTCCTTTTGCCGTATATTTCCGGAACAGATAAACCGCCCCCGCCCCGCTCCTTTGGGCAGCAGTGTATCAAACCAAAAAATAAAGGAAACGGCGTGATTTTTTTCGATGGTCTTATTGTAATTGCCGCCGGAATTTCGGGAAATATCAAGTATCTTTTTAAGGCTGTCGGCAAAATTTTTATCGCCGCCCGAAAAATTCCCGGACATAACAGCCTCATACTTTGCCGCCGCCCTTGCAATATCCTCATTGTCCCGCAGGGGAGGGAACTCATTCACACGCCTGTAATTCCCGCTTTTGTCACCCGTTCTGTCAAGGCGTTCGATAAATTCCCCGTAATTCTCTGTGCACCCCACAGCCCTTATAAACTTCCCGTTCGGGGAATTATTATCAAAAAAATCCTCTGAAATTCCCATACCCGTTATCTTCCTTTATGTACATATCAAAAATCCCAACGCTTACAACGAAAAACAAACAGCCGCCGAAAACATCAAAACCGTTGCAGTATCTTCGGCGGCTGTTTTTCTAGCCTCTAGCCTCTAAACCTCTTGCTTCTATTAGCCCGCGTCCAGTCCATAGTCCTTGCAAAGAGCCGCCAGACCGCCCGCATAGCCCTCGCCTATGGCGTTGAACTTCCACTCGCCGCCGTGCCTGTAAAGCTGAGCGCATACAACGGCAGTTTCAATGGAGAAGTCCTCGCTCAGGTCAAAGCGTACAAGCTCTTCGCCGCTTTTCTCGTCAACTATCCTGATGAACGCATTGGACACCTGACCGAAATTCTGATTGCGTTTTTCTGCGTCGTAAATGGTAACGGTAAAGTCTATTTTTTCGATATTGGCGGGGACTTTGGAAAGGTCTACCACTATCTGCTCATCGTCTCCCTCGCCTGCGCCCGTGCGGTTGTCGCCCTTGGATTCCACCGCTCCGCTGGGGTGCCTGGGCTGGCTGTAGAATACAAAATCAGCCTCCGAGGTAGCCTTGCCGTCCGCCCCCAAAAGGAACGCCGAAGCGTCAAGGTCAAAGGCGCTGCCGCCGTCGTACTTGTTGGTGTCCCAGCCCAGTCCCACAAGGATGTTGTTAAGTCCGGGGTTGGTTTTTGTAAGGTCTATCTTCTGACCTTTCTGCAAACTTATTGCCATATTTTTTACCTCCGTTAAGAAAAATTTGTTTTGGAAATTTTCGCTGATTTAATTATACCACGTTTTTTCGGAACTGTCAACCGAGCGGGGGAAATTTTAATAAAGTTTTTGGGAGAGGTAAATTTCCGGCTGAATAAAGGCTTTCCTAATTCCCTCAAAGAAACGGAGCAAGGACAGCCGCCCTTGCTCCCGAATTGCATTCCAATTCCCCTGCCGGAAACGCTTCGCCGAGGGATTTGTATCATACCCTTGTTACACAATAAAATTAACGACCCCATACACCGTGTGACAAACCGTAAAAGCCGCGATCGGAACAACGGCAGCATAATTTTTCCTGTCAATGGCAAAAAACAAAAACGCCGTACAGGGCGGAACGGTCAGCCCCAATATAACAGCCGCACTTGCAATGCCGCCGTAATACGCTGCCCAGCTCCCGTAATACAGCAGACAGCACCCGATAACAGCGGAAATAAAAGGGGACAGCCCTCTTTTTTGAGCATCCCTGTTTTTTACAAAACATACCGCCGCAGCAGACAACGCCCGAAACATCGAACCTACTCCGTCAAGCTCCTTTGTTACCGACTCCGCCCTTAAAATATCATTGACGGCGGGAACAAACGTCCATACAATACCGGGCAGCATAATAACAATGAACAACGCCGCTCCCCAAGGCTCAAAGCCAAACTTATATTTTTTCGTCATACCACCCCTTTTTCGGAAAACACTGTTTTTATGCTTTATTCTAAATTGGGGAACGCTTTTGACCTATCCCCGCAATAACAGTATATCACACATTTTCTCTTCTGTCAATAGCTTTAAGCGAATTTCTTTGTTTATTCTGCAATTTCATCATTTTGCACAACGCATATTGAATTTTTCTATTAAATTTGCACAATGAAATAAGACGCCAAAATCAACCGACCTGCGCAATAAAATTCCCCTCAATCTTTGACTCTTTCCTCCTCCCTCAATTTTCCCGCATCAACAAGCTCATACTTCCCGCACCAAAACCCCCCGCCTTTGAGCCGCTTCACAGCTTCATCGGCTTGCTCACCGTCTTCAAATATCCCGAAAACAGCCGAACCGCTGCCTGTCATCATAACTCCTGCCGCCCCCATTTCCCCCATTACAGTCCTTATCCTTGCAACATCGGCATTTTCCGTAACCTCCTCGAAAATATTGTAACATGCCCCCGCCGTCCCCGAAACATTTCCCCCCTGCCCGAAGATACGGCAAATATCCTCCCCCGAAAGTTCCCCCGACCCGGCACTGACTCCGCCGGAAACATTTTCCCCCCGCATACCGAGCATATCATCTATTCTCCCGTAAGCCTCCGACGTGGAAACGCTCTCGTCCCCCTTTGCAATTACAATACAGCCGTTCATATTCGGCAAAGGCTCTATAATTTCCCCGAATCCCGTGCAGTACCCGCACCCGCCGGCAATGCAAAAGGGAATGTCCGCTCCCACAGCCGCCCCTATGGCGCAAAGTTCACTTACCGAAAAGATACCGCCGTAAAGCATATTCAGCCCCCGCAGTACCGCCCCGCCGTCCGCACTGCCGCCGCCCAGCCCCGCCCCCGTGGGGATATGCTTTTCTATTTCAATGTCAGCTCCCCCAAATGCATCCCTGCCTATATCCCCGCTGCCGCTGCCGCCGTTTCTTGTAACATCTGTCCCAATGCCAGCCCTTGCGGAAGTCGCCGCAAAAAAAGCCTCGGCGCACCTGCAGGCAATGTTGCTCCCGTCTTCCGGGACGGCGAACTCACCGTGGCACTTGAGCCTTATCCCGCCGCCGACAGCGGTCACCTTTACCCTGTCGCATAAAGAGACCGTGTGCATTACCGTCCGCAGCAGATGTTTCCCCGACGAATGCACCCCGGTCACGTCAAGATACAGATTTATTTTTCCGTAAGCCGACAGCTCCGCCGTCCTGCCCTTAGCCGTATTTGCCGTGTTCATGGGTTCACTTCCTTTTAGAGCAAAACATAGAATTGCTTCCACAGCCCATTTTCAGAAGCAAGAGGCAAGAAGCAAGAACATCTTTTGGCGTTGGTGTTAATTTTATGTTTTGCTATAATTTGCCGGACTCACTCCGAGCCGTTTATGTAACCTTCTGCCGGAATATTTCCTGCCTCCTGCCTCTTGCCTCTTGCTTCTAGCCTCTAGCTTCTAGCGCATCTCAATCCCGTTTGCCAGAAACGCCTCTCTCCTGTCACGGCAGGTAGCGCAGCAGCCGCAGGGCTTGTCCCCGCCCTCATAGCAGCTCCAGGTCATCTCATAGGGAACGCCCAGACTTTTCCCCAAAGCAACCACATCTTTTTTCGTTTTCCCCGCAAAGGGAGCGGATATCCTCAGCTGTCCGCCGCTGCCCAGCTGCACAGCCCTGTCCATGGCGGCAACAAACTCTTCCGAACAGTCCGGATAAGCGTTTCCCGCAGCGTCGTCCGAGTGCGCCCCGTACATCAGCAGGGAACACCCCTTTGACAGCGCAGCCGACGCCGCAGCCGAAAGGAACAGCCCGTTCCTGAAGGGCACATACGTCGACACAGGCGCACCCTCGGTGTTCTCCAGCTGACTTGCATAGCTTTCTTTCGGTATCTCCTTTTCCGATCCCGCCAGCAGCGAACAGTCGGAATATCTAAACACTGCCGATAAGTCGATCAGAATATTTTCGACCTTATAGAAAGCGGCGATCTTCTCCGCCGCCTCCAGCTCTTTTCTGTGCTTCTGCCCGTAAAAAACCGACAGCGCAACAACATTTTCATTTCCGTACTCTTTGCACGCAGAAGCCAGCAATGTAGTACTGTCGACCCCTCCGCTGAACAAAACCAAAACTTTTTTCTTTTCCATTTTTTCAAATCCTTTTTATTTTATACGGCAAGGGATTTTCCCGAAATCTAACCTCTTACCTCTAACTTCTTACCTCTAAATCAAATCTCCCTCCACCGCCCAGTGATGAACTTTCGTCACCCGCACATCTCTTACAGTCCCTATAAGCTCCCGCCCGCCTTTTACAAGGGTTATTATAAACTCATCGCTTTTCCCGCTGATAAGCCCCTTATGTTCCCCGTCGAAAAGCACACGCAGAACACGCCCCTCAAACCGCTTGTAGTTTTCCTCCGCCGTCTCCCGCTGTAATTTCAGCAGCCGCCCCATTCTCTCGCTTTTTTCCCTGTCCGAGGTATTGTCCTCAAACTCCGCCGCCCTCGTGCCGCTTCTTTTGGAGTAGATGAAGGAGTAGATGTTGTCGAATTTTACCCGCTTCACAATTTTCAGCGTCTCTTGAAAATCCTCTTCCGTCTCTCCGGGAAATCCAACGATAATATCCGTGGTTATTGAAAGCCCCGGCATTATCTTCCTTGCGTACTCCACAGTCTCAAGATACTCCTGCGGACCGTAGCCCCTGTTCATCTTTTTAAGTATCTCCTCGCTGCCCGACTGCAGCGGAAGATGAACGCTTTTGCACACCTTGCCGCATTGGGCTATTGCGTCAAAAAAATCCCGCCCTGCGTCCTTCGGGTGAGGGGACATGAACCGCACTCTGAAATCCCCGTCAATATCGTTTATCCTCCGTAAAAGCTCCGGGAAATCAACTGCCGTTCCTCTGCCGTAGGAATTTACATTCTGCCCCAGCAGCATAATTTCCCTGCACCCGCTCTCCGCAAGCCTTTTTATCTCCTCGATTATCTTTTCCGGCTCACGGCTTCTCTCCCGCCCCCGTACATACGGCACAATGCAGTAACTGCAAAAATTATTGCACCCGTACATTATCGAGACCCCCGCCTTGTACTTTTCTGTCCGCACAGGCTCTATCCCCTCAAAGCATTCGCCCTTTCTTTCTCCCACATCAACGGTAAGGTCACCGTTTCCCGTGAGACTTTCGTATATCAGTCTCGGCAGCTCTCTCATAGCCGACGTGCCGAATAAAACGTCAACATACGGATAGCTTTTTTTCAGCTTCTCCGCCGTCTTTTCCTCCTCCGCCATACACCCGCAGACGATTATCAGAACTTCCGGCTTTTCCCTTTTGAGCCGCTTTAGTTCACCTATGTGACCGTAGACCCTCACCTCCGCATTTTCCCTTACAGCGCAGGTGTTGAGGACTATTACGTCAGCATCTTCCCGCCTGTCCGTCACTCCGCAGCCTAAGCCGCATAATATCCCCGTTATCTTTTCCCCGTCGCTTACATTCTGCTGACAGCCGTAACTATGTATATAACATAGCGGGGGAGTTTCCCTCTCCCCGAAAATCTCCTTTACTTTTTCCTCATAATTCATCTTAATACTTTCCTTCAAAGATAGTAGCCAGAGGTTAGAATGTGAACTCCGTTCACACTGGAGGCTGGAGATTTAACGCTTTCATTTGTCCGCTATACCTCGCCCGCACCCAGCCTCCGGTCTCTGGCATCTAGCCTACTAGTGTCACTTTCAGCATATTGGTGTTCCCGGAAACTCCCAAGGGTATGCCTGCGGTGATGACCGTAACATCGCCCTTTTGCAGCAGCCCCGCCTTGACAGCGGCATCTATTGCGCCCTCCAGCAGCTCGTCGGTATTGCTCTTTTCGTCCATCATAAGGGGAGTGACCCCCCAGGAAAGATTCATCTGACGGCAGACAACGGGACTTGGGGTGCAGCCGATTATGGGGCATGCGGGACGGAATTTAGAGAGCATTTTCGCCGTTCCGCCTGTTTTTGTAACGGTGACTATAGCCTTCGCCCCCAGGTCGTGGGCGGTGGTGCAGGCGGCATGGGAAATGGCGTTGGTTATGCCGTTGCCCTTCTCCTGCTCGCGGCTGCGCAGACGGCTGACATAGTTGATATCGTCCTCGGTGGTCTCGGCTATGAGAGCCATTGTGCGGACAGCTTCCACAGGGTGCTGCCCTGCGGCGGTCTCGCCGCTTAGCATAATAGCGGAAGTGCCGTCGTAAATGGCGTTGGCAACGTCGGTTATCTCCGCTCTTGTGGGGCGGACATGGGTTATCATGCTCTCCAGCATTTGCGTAGCGGTAATTACCTGCTTGCCCGCATTGTAGCCCCGGCGGATAAGGTCTTTCTGAATGGCGGGTATCTGCTCGAAAGGTATCTCCACGCCCATATCCCCTCTGGCGACCATTATGCCGTCTGCAATTTCGAGAATCTCGTCAATGTTCTTCACGCCGTCCATATTCTCGATCTTGGCGATTATCCTGGGGGTACTCCAGCCTAAACTTTTGATGAACTTTTTAAGATAGGCAACGTCCGCCGCAGTGCGTACAAAGGAAGCGGCGATAAAATCAAACCCTATCTTCGCCCCGAACTCAAGGTCGTTCATATCACGCTCGGAAAGATAGGGCATGGAAAGCTCCGCTCCCGGAACGTTTATCCCCTTGTTAGTGCCTATCTCGCCGCCGTGAACAACCTCCGTCTTTATCTCCGTTCCCGACACCGACAGCACTTTCAGCTCCACTGCACCGTCGTTTATGAGGATAGCCGTACCCGCCTTAACGTCCTCCGGCAGACCTTTGAATGATATAGAGGCTATCTCCCTGTCGCATATGCGCTCCTCTGTGGTAAGGGTGAAAATATCGCCGTCCCGCAAAGTCACGGGGCTTTCCTCGAATTTCCCCAAACGTATCTCCGGACCTTTCGTGTCTAAGAGTGCCGCCACAGGCAGTCCCAGCTCCTCCCGCAGTGCCGACAGCTGCCTGAACCGCCGTTCGTGGTCGGCATAGTCGCCGTGAGAAAAGTTGAACCGTGCAACGCTCATTCCCGAAAGCATCATTTCCCGCAGTATCTCATCATTGTCCGTTGCGGGACCTAACGTACAGATTATTTTTGTTTTCCTCATATAAATTTCTCCTTGGAACGCCGCCGAAAAAATCCTTTTTACGGGTATTTTCGGCAATTGTAAATTTTATGTGTATAAAGTGCAACTTTTTATGATCACACCTGTTTACTTGAATTACCGCCGAGATTTTTTATATCATTCAAACTCATTGCGGTATTTTTCACCGGCGCAGCGGCATAAATATCGGAGAAAAACGCTTTACATCGGCATTTCCCCCTATTATGCTATGCCGCAAAGTCAAGAATATGCGTGGCGATAACAAAATAAAGCAAAGTGGAAATACTGTCTACCATGGTCGACAGCAGGGGAGCGGACATTATTGCAGGGTCAAGGCGGATCTTCTTTGCCAGCAGCGGGAGTATGCTTCCCAGCAGCTTTGCAAGGATAACCGTTCCCACAAGGGTAACCGAAACTATCACCGCCATTTTCAGGTCGCCGTACATTATCATTATCCTGCCGAAATTAACAGCCGCCAGTATAACGCTGCATATGAGAGCGATACGCACTTCCTTGAATATTACCCTGAAAAAGTCCTTCGGGCGTATCTCGTCCATTGCCATGCCCTGTATTATCATGGCGGAGGTCTGGGAGCCGCAGTTTCCTCCGGTGTCCGTAAGCATGGGCATAAACGCCACCAGCAGCGGCACGGCGGAAATTATCGACTCAAAGTGAGTGGTGATGACGCCGGTTATGGTAGCGGAGATCATCAGTATAAGCAGCCAGACTATCCTGCTGCGGGCGTGTTTCCATACGCTCCTCTTGAAATAGCTGCCCTCGTCGTCGGGCATCACCGCACTCATTCGGGCAAGGTCTTCTGCGTTCTCTTCACGGATAACGTCCATAACGTCGTCGAAGGTGATTATCCCCACCACACGCCCCTCTGCGTCCGTTACGGGCAGGGCGGCAAGACCGTGCTTGCTTAAAACGTTCGCCGCCGCCTCTCTGTCCTCGTGGACATTCACGCTTATAACCGTGGTGTCCATGATATTTTCTATCTTCTCGTCCTCGTCCGCCACTACCAGATCAAGGAGCGATACAGTCCCCACAAGGCGGCGGCTGTCGGTGACATAGCAGGTGTAAACCGTTTCCTTGACTATGCCCACGGCTCTTATCCGCTCCATAGCCTCTTTAACGCTGTCGCATCGGCGGAAGTATACGAACTCGGTAGTCATTATCGAGCCTGCACTGTCTTCCGGGTAATTAAGCAGCTCGTTTATCTGCCGCCTTTTTCCGGGGTCGGCGTTTTTGAGTATCCTTGAGACCACGTTTGCGGGCATTTCCTCAATAATATCCACCGTATCGTCAAGGAAAAGCTCGTCCAAGACTGCCTTTAACTCGCTGTCCGAAAAGGCGTTTATGAGTATCATCTGCAGGGAACTGTCAAGATATGTGAATGCGTCCGCCGCAAGCTCCTTTGGCAGTATGCGGAAAATAAGAGTAAGCTCCTTTTCGCTCACATCGTCGTGTTCTTCCGAAAGCTCCGTCAGAAGTCCCGCAATATCCGCAGGCATCATCTCCTGTAAAGCAACTTTAAGTTGCGGGAATGCCCTGTGTTTTACCAGTACCACCGCTTCGACTTTTTCCATTTTAAAAACCTCCTCTGTTAGAGGCAAGAGTTTGAGAGGCAAGAGGCAAGAAAATGCTCTTCCCGCTTAAATTTTACCTCTGCTTTTAGGGAGGCGCAGACCGCTTTTACTCTGCGGCCGCAAGGGGTGACTTACGAATACCCCGGCAGCCAGCAGAGTCTCTTCGCGGTATTGCGCCATTGCCCGAATTATCCATAAGTTCACTTCCTTTTTTAAATTCGGTCTCACAGACCATATATTTTTATTATACAATATTTTCGTCCTTCTGTCAAGTGCCGCCAAATATTTTTTAGGGCTTGCGGTATCCGCCTTTCGATTTGTGAAACCTTCGGCGGACGTTTTTGTAAACTTCAAAATTATATTGTCACCTTGCACAAATCGGCATTCATACGACTGCAAAAATCCGTCATAATTACTGAATTTGCAGAGCTTTCCCAAAAAAATGCAAGCTCCGGTATCTGTTTTGCGTTTATATTTTCAGACCCGATAATTTAAACGGGTAACGAAAATTTCCGCAAAATCGTTTTGCCCGGAAAACGCTGTCGAAGTGCCGAAAATTTTATGACTTGCTTTCGGCGTTTGTAACGGGACACATTTTGCGAAACCAATCAAGCAAAGGAGTATGAAAAATGAAAAGAAACATTTTATCCAAAACCGTTGCGGCGTTGACGGCTGTTTCCGCTGTCGCCGCTCCTCTCGCCCTTAACATCTCCGCAGAGACCATGGCGGAGTGGAATGAACGTATGGCGGCGGCTGTGATCGAAACGGGTGATGAACCGCTTGCCCCCGTCACGACTTCACATCGGGGGTATGCCTTCCACATTGCCGCAGGGGAGGGCGGCTTGCAGGTAAAAGCCGAAAACGGCTCGTTTGCCCTGCCCTTCCTCTTTGAGAATACCGGAAAGGACGTGTCATTCCGTGTTCATATCCTTGCGGGAGGAATTGCACAAAGCTATTCTTGTGAAACAGCCGAACCTGCGGAAAGTATGACATTCACCGTTAAATCGGGGGAAACTCTCGAAACCGTATTTTATACGGAAAATATCACCCTTTCCGAGGATATGACCGGCCGTGAAGAAGTGCCCCTGACAGTAGTCCTCACTCCTTGCATAGAGCAAGAACATAACAGGATATACGGTATGGGAGACCCCTATTTTCCCCCCGTCAAACTGACCCTTCATTCCAACAGCTCGGACGTTTGCACCGCAAAAATCATGACCGGCGGCAGCTCCCATAAAATAACCGACAGCGAGGATATCCGTTTTGCAATAGGCAAAGACTATATGGATAACACCCGCCGCTTCGTCCTTGCACCCCATAGCACCCGCCATTTCGACGCACTTTTGCCGTCTGGGGATAACGGCACTGTGCAAATTCGGCTTAACGCCTACACCACTTACAAAACCGATACCCCCGAAAAATATCGCCTTTCAATTTACAAAAACGGCGAACACACCTCCTTCAACAACGGCTGTGATTACCTTGATGTAGCCCTTGAAAGCGGCATGATGACCGCCGAGGATATTACCCTTGAAGCCGCTCCCGGCGACTGGCTCATCTGCGCCGCCGTCCCTCTTGACGGACTTGACAGACAGGAGCTGCGCCCGGAAATAAGTCCGGTCACCACCGTCCTCGCCCCGGAGGATATGCCCGAAGAGCTGCCTGCGGAGGATTACTACTTTCCGATAAAGCTGTCGCCGGAGCAGGAGAAAATTTACGAGGAGCAGATCAGGGACGCAATGAGAGAAGCGGGAGTATATGGAGTAAGGCGAACAAAGCAATGAAAGCATTACATAAGCAGTAACGCCACGTTGGGGGGTCCAGGGGGTCCACACTCCCTGGCGGGGTCAAGGGGCGGAGCCCTTGCGGGGTTTGGGGCAGAG
>JAMOZU010000053.1 GCA_023667745.1 Ruminococcus sp. | reverse complement strand
AATGAAGATTTTTACGAGGGCTATCCTCAGTATGAAAACGGCGTGGGAATGGTGCGTTCACTGGAGTCGGAATTTACGGAAGCGTTGGAAGAAGCGTGCGATGAAACGTGCGGGACGGGGGAAAGGGAGATTTCGGATAGGGAACTATGGGACAGGGAACTGTGGGATAGGGAACTGTGGGATAGGGAACTATCCATTGCGACCGGCGTTTTAGCCTATGACCTGATAAAAATGCTGACCGACAGGTTAAAGGAAAAATTCCCCCGGATAAAATGTCACGTTTACAAGATAGTAAATAAATTTTTCGGGGAAACAATAACCGTGGCGGGTCTGCTGACGGCGGGGGACATTATAAGTCAGCTCAAAGGCGTCCCTTTGGGCAGTGAACTGCTGCTGACAAGCTCCATGATAAAGCATGACAGCGACCTTTTTCTTGACGATATGCGGATATGCGATGTAGAAAAGGAATTGAACGTGAAAATACGATTGGTGAATAACGACGGGAGAGAATTGTTTGAAGCTATAACAGGGAGACTATAGGTTTTTCCCGGGGCATGTATGCCCATTTGGCGGGGGAAAAACCGCCCGAAAAGAGAGGAGCGATGAAAAAATGGCAAGCAAACCATTACCGATAATGGCTATCGTGGGCAGACCCAACGTGGGCAAGTCCACGCTGTTCAATAAGCTGGCGGGCAAGCGGCTTTCCATAGTGGAAGACACCCCCGGAGTTACCAGAGACCGCATTTACACCAAGTGTGAGTGGCGTAACAGGGAGTTTATGATAGTCGACACGGGGGGCATTGAGCCCAAAAGCGAGGACGTTATATTAAAGCAGATGAAGCGGCAGGCGCAGGCGGCAGTGGAGACCTCGGACGTTATCGTGTTTATGACGGACGTTCGGGCGGGGGTGACCGCCGACGACAGGGAAGTGGCCCAGATGCTGCGGACAAGCGGCAAGCCTGTTATCCTTGCGGTGAACAAGTGCGATTCGGTGGGCGAGCCGCCTGCGGAGTTTTACGAGTTCTATAATTTGGGAATGGGAGACCCCATTGCAATCTCCTCACAGCACGGTCACGGTTCGGGCGACCTGCTGGACGAGGTGTTCGCCTCGTTCCCGGAGGAAACGGCGGAAAACGAGGAGGACGACAGGGTAAGAGTAGCTGTTATCGGTAAGCCCAATGTGGGCAAGTCTTCCCTTATCAACCGAATAGCGGGGGAAGAGCGGGCGATAGTTTCGGACATTGCCGGGACTACCAGAGACGCCACGGACACGGAAATTGAAAATGCCCACGGCAGATACATTTTCATCGACACCGCAGGCATACGCCGCAAGTCGAAGGTAACGGAAAAAATTGAACATTACAGCGTCCTGCGGGCTTATATGGCGGTTGACAGGGCGGACGTTTGCGTAATTGTCATAGACGCTGTGGTTGGGTTTACCGAGCAGGACTCGAAAGTGGCGGGGTACGCCCACGAGCAGGGAAAAGGCTGCATTGTGGCTGTAAACAAGTGGGACGCTGTGGAGAAGGACACCCATACCATGGATGAGTATATCGCCACCCTAAAGGAAAAGTTCAGCTTTATGTCCTATGTGCCGTTCATATTTATTTCGGCTCTGACGGGGCAGCGGGTGGATAAGCTCTTCCCCCTTATCAACAGCGTAAACTCCCAAAACAGCATGCGGATAACCACGGGAATGCTAAACGACATTCTCGCCTATGCTACAGCAAGGGTACAGCCCCCCTCGGACAAGGGCAAGCGGCTGAAAATATACTATATGACCCAGGCTTCCACAAAGCCGCCCACATTCGTGGTTTTCGTCAACCGTGCCGATTTGTTCCACTTCTCCTATCAGCGTTACATTGAAAATCAGATACGGCAGACCTTCGGGCTTGACGGCACGCCTGTGCGGTTCGTCATACGGGAGCGGGATTCTAAAGACGTGAAGTGAGCGTGTGAGGTATGTCCCCGCCGCAACAGGCATACATGCCTTGGGGATATGCCGGCAGAAGTAATGATCCAAGGTCTTTTCCCCGCCTTTAGGCGGGGAAAAGACCGCTCAACACAGGGATTTGAAAAACATGTAAGGCGGCAGCCTGTTATTTGGAGGACTTTTTAATGATAATTCTTGCTGTGGTGCTGACAATGGCGTTGTCATATTTACTGGGCAGCTGCAACTCGTCCATAATCGTTGTGCGGCTTTTAAAGCATGAGGACATACGAAACTTCGGCAGCAAAAATGCGGGGCTGACAAATACCCTGCGCTGTTTCGGGAAAATCCCTGCGCTGCTGACGCTCATAGGCGACCTCTTAAAAGGCGTAATAGCGGCGTTTGTGAGCATAAAGCTGTGGGAAATGCTTTTGGGAGCGGGCTTTGAGGAAACATATCTTTTTGACGAGCGGGCGGTGGGCTATTTATCGGGGATATTTTCCATACTGGGGCATATTTTCCCGGTGTACTACGGATTCAAGGGTGGCAAGGGGGTGCTGGTGTCCTGCTCGATACTGCTGGTGATAGACCCGGTGACCTTCTGCATAGTGATACCTGTGTTTATACTGGTGGTGGCGGTGTCACGCTACGTTTCACTGGGGTCGATAATAGCTGCCTGCGCTTATCCTGTGATAACCTTTTTCGTGCATATGTTCATGTATGACATAGGGGTTCAAAGGTCATTGCTCCATACGGCAATGGTGGTGGTCACAAGCATATTGCTTATCTATATGCACCGCACCAACATCACCCGCCTGAAAAACGGCACGGAAAACAAGTTCGGGCAGAAGAAGAAAAATCAAGTGCCCAATGATGTGAGATGAGAAAAGCCCCCGGAAACAATGGGCGTTTCCGGGGGTTTGGCGTGTATATAAGCCTTGCGTTCCCCCGCCGCAGGCGGGGGAACGCAAATAAAATAAAGACTTTCAATTTGCAAAACAGGTTTTTTCTTCAGTCTTGCAGGCTTGATTTTATCCGTTCTATATGCTTGCGGATAAGTTCAAGGGCTTTGTCCTTTTCGTCCTTTTCGAGAAGCTCGGAGATAAGCTCATAGTCGATAAGGTCTTTGCGGAGTTGGTCTTTGTATTGCAGAGGGGAAAAATCGGTTTCTTTCTCGCCGTTGTAACAGTGCGGCTGATTGGTTTTGATATACTCCAATATCTCGGCAGTCCGGGAGGGGGCAATATTAAGGGAGTTCAGCTTGTTTACAAGGTTTACCGCTGCTTGGTCGGTCATGGGGTCAGCTCCTTATTGAAATTATTCTTCCTCTTTCTCATCTTCCTTGCTGCTTGAAGTATAGCCCCGGTCAATACGCTTTATGCCGTTGCGCAGTATTTCTCTTGCTTTATCGGTATTGCCCGTGTCAAGGAGAGCAAGGAGCATTTCAAGATAAAGGCAGAACTCATCATCCGACATTGCATATTCACCGCCTTTGCATTTATTTTTGTAATTATATTGTAACACACTTCCGGGAAAATGTCAAGAAATTTTTCGGGGGATAAAAAAGCAGTTTTCGGGTTGGCGAAACTGCTTTTGGTTATATAGCAACATACATACATAGAATAATAATAGGTCACCTCTAAAAACCTACTATTTCGCCGAAAGCAATCTCCTAAAAAGGCTATAATTCTCATTGCAAATTTTTTAAATAGGGGTTTTTATATGTTGCCAATAATAGAATAACAATAATAATAAACACAATGATTGCTGCCACTGTATATATAACTTTATCGAAATTTAACGGTTTTCCTTGTTTTTCCTTCGGCACATAACCGCTAAGACAGCCGCAAAGAGGGCATATTTCCTGTTCTTTTATTTCCTTGCCGCATTTTTCGCAGTACATAAAATCACCTTCCTTTTAAAATAACGCAATAGCCGTTATAATATAACCGAACCGATAATGCCTAGGATAGCACAAACGCCGAAAGAAATGCCGGCGGCTTTTATGTAAGCGTTTCCCGCTCTTTCTCTTCCCTGTGATTTTAAAACGCCCCCAAGTATAAACCCTATCAAGGGGAAAAGCACAGACAAAACTATAAGCCCGGTGGTTGCAGGTTCGTTGGCGGAATGAAATGTTTTGCCTGTGGGTACGCCGCAGTGAACGCACATTACAGCCTCATCGTGGATCTCTTTGCCGCAGTTTTTACAGTACATAATATAAACCTCCGTTTTTTTATTTAAAAAAATTTTTATTCCGCAGACGTTTTGTCTGCGCATCGACCATGGAAATAATGACCATGCTCGTATTCACGGTTTATAAAATATGTATTCATCCGGTCAAAAGTTTGAAGAGAGCCGAACTTGTTCCATTCGATAGGGGACAGACCCATTCAGAAAGCCTCCTTTTATTTGATAAAATTTTTCCGTGTTTTTATTGTAACATAAATATCAACAGAGTGTGTTATGAAAATGTTTTTTTTTTTTTTTTTTTTTTTTTTTTTTTGAATAATATTTAAATAAATATGAACATAATCAACAATATTCCGGCGGCGGGAAAAAGTTTATAATAAAAGGTATCTTGGAGCAATAAAAAATTTGACATTCAAGGGTTTATATGGTATAATGTGCATATGGTATAAAAAAGGCATTGGGGTCTGATGAGAACTGCCGATGAAATTTTCTTTGCCGCAAAGGCGGCTATCTTGCCTCTTGCCTCTTAAAATTCTTGCTTCTTGAAGGGTTTGTGCGTGTTATGAAAAGCAGAAAAATTGCGATACTGGGCGCAGGGGCGTTCGGGCTTAGTCTGGCGGTAATGCTGGATGGTCTGGGGCATAAGGTAACGGTGCGGTCAAGGCACTGCGGGGAGCTTCTGCGGGAGCGGGAAAACCGCCGAAAGCTGCCGGGAGTGAAGATAGCAAAAGGGATAGAGATAACGGAGGATATTTCCTGCGTTGAGGGGAAAGAATTTGTTATCGCCGCCGTCCCCACAGGGCAGGTAAGGAGCGTTATGCGGGAGGCTGCGCCCTATATCGGCGAGGGAGCGGCAGTGGCAAACACCGGGAAAGGTCTGGAAGCGGACAGCTACAAGCGCATGAGCGAGGTGGTGAGGGAGGAAACCGGGAAGCCTTGCGTTGTCCTGACAGGCCCATCTCATGCGGAGGAAGTGGCTATAGGAATGCCCACGACCATAGTCGCCGCCTGCGAGGATAAGAGACAAGCGGAGTTTGCCCAATCGGTCATGAGCGGGGGAATGTTCAGAGTGTATCTCAACGACGACGTTATCGGCTGCGAGATAGCAGGAGCGTTAAAGAACGTGATAGCCCTGTGCGCAGGCATATGCGACGGCATGAAACTGGGGGACAACACCAAAGCCGCCCTTATGACAAGGGGGGTATGGGAAATGTCCCGCCTGGGGGCAGCCATGGGGGGCAAAATGGAGACCTTTGCGGGACTGGCGGGAGTGGGGGACATGATAGTCACCTGCACGAGTATTCACAGCCGCAACAGAAGGGCGGGAATACTGATAGGGGAAGGACTTTCCCCGGAAGAGGCGGTGAAACTGGTGGGGACGGTGGAAGGGTATTTCTGCACGAAAGCGGCGTATGAGCTTTCGAGGAAATTCGGCATATGCCTGCCCATAACCGAGCAGTGCTATGGGGTGCTTTACGAGGGGGCAAGTCCAAGAGATGCCATAGGAAGCCTTATGGGCAGACCCAGCAGACGGGAGAGCGAGAACGCACTGTACGAAATAGATGTTAGAAGTTAGAGGTAAGAGGTTAGAGAATGAAAGCGTGACCGAATAGAGAAAGCATTACAAGGAATGTTGCGCACGATAGG
This sequence comes from Ruminococcus sp., assembly GCA_023667745.1. GTDB lineage: Bacteria > Bacillota > Clostridia > Oscillospirales > Ruminococcaceae > Huintestinicola. The sequence continues at coordinate 5,999 of JAMOZU010000053.1, read as the reverse complement.
GGGTCTGGGGGAGCTTGTCTCCCCCGGCGGGGTCAAGGGGCAGAGCCCTTGCGGCGTAAGCCGCCTGTAGCTAACTGTACGGAACAAGCGAAAGCACTTCAAGAGCAAGTAACCTTAACCGCCGCCCGACCGCCGAAAAAAGGGTTTTGAAAGATGTAAGTTACACAGAACGACTTACAGCAACCGAGCAAGTAACGGTCGGGCGGCGGTGCAACGTAGCGTGCAAGGCGTATGCCTTGCACAGCACGTTGCCGCCCGTAAGGGCGCATGTCGCTTACATAGACCGACAAGGTAACGTATTTTCCCCGCAAGGGCGATGTCGGTCACAAACGCCGATACAGTAACGCATTACAAAAACATCACACAAATAAATTGCAAATCCCCAAAAAGAAAGGCGGTGAAAAAAAATGCCGAAAACAAAATCCAAAAAAGGTCTCCCCAAGAAATACATATGGCTATCCCTTGCGGAAGCGATCATAATAGCGGGGCTTGCCTTTTTGGGCGGGTGCATGGGGAAACACTTCACATTCATACAGAAAAACGCATCCGCACTTGTCTATTTCACCAACGCCGAAGAAACGGAAATGACCCCCGATTACGGCATTGACTACACCGCCCGAAAGGTCTCGCTGCTGCGGCAGGCGTGTCTCTCGGCGGAGGCACTGGAAGCCGCCGTTAAAGATACGTCCCTGTCGGTGTCCGCTCTTACGGATTTCATTTCGGTGGAACGGCTGGGGAACTCGGCGGGGGCTGAAATAAGCCTCAGCGGACTGCCCTCTCCGGGAGAAGCTCCCATAATCCTTGTAAAACTGGTGAACTTTTTGCAGAATAATTTTACGGGGGGAGAGTTTAAGGTCATCTCCTACTGCGACACCGCAAATGAGCCGATTTTTCCCTATACGGCGGCATTCCTGTGCGGGAGTATCGCCATAGCGGGTGTTTATTTCAAGATCGCCTTTACGGTACGCAAAAATAATTACAGCAAAAAAAAGAAAGCCGTAAAACGCAGGGAAGCAAACGGGAACGCTCCCCGACCCGTCCCCGACAAGCGTTACATAGAAACAGCCATGATACGGGCGCAAAGTCTCGGAACAGCCGACAGTACCGCCCCCAAAGGGCTTGGTGAAAGCGGATATGTCCATGCGTCAAACGTCCTGCAAAAGTATGCCCTTAACACGGGCAAATGCGCCGTTATAGCCGTCTGCGCCGCTCACAAGCCCGCAAAGGAACGCCCAATACCCGCCGACGGGATTTTTGCGGCGTACCTTTCCTGCGCCCTTGCCGAGGAAGGCTGCCGCACCGCCCTTATCGAGTGCGACCTGAAAAATCCCGTAATGGGAAAAATTTTCCGCAAAACAGGCAAAGGAGGCTTGGCGGATATGGCTGCGGGCAGCTGCACGGTGTGGGACATTCTGCTGCCCAACGCCCGCAAGGGAGTTGACATCATCTGCGACAAAAAGGCGTATCCCGCACCGCCTGCGGTGTTCTCCGCATCCTGCTTCGGGGAGCTGATAGAGTATCTGTCAAACCAGTATGACGTGATCCTGCTCCATACGCCCAAAGGCTGGAGCTGCCCGGAGTGGGATCTCATATACCGCTTCTGCACGGGAGCGATAGCCGTTACGGAGGAGGGAGAAAAACCCGACAAGGCATGCGCTATGGGCATTCTCGACTCGAAAAACCGCTTTACGGGACTGGCGGGAGTAAGAGACCTGCCGCCCGAAGGGGAGGAAACGGCGGCAGAAGAAAACGAGGTCAAAGGCAGGCAGCGGAAAGGGAAAAAGCCCGCCAAAAATCCCAAGGGCATAAAAGATACGAAAAAGGACAAACCGGATAAGGCAAAAACAAGCACCCCGAAAGAAAAAACGTCCCCTCCCGTCCGTCAGACGGAGGAAAAGAGGGACGTGGTAATGGTGAGAGTACCGGGGGAGAAGGTTTAGGAAAGTCTCAAAAGTACAGTCCCCCGGCGCATATGTCCCCTTTTAAGGAATTTACAGTAAATTTACATAAAATATACATTCGGGAAATGTTTGCCGCCTGTGCGCCTATTGCAAAAGCGGGAAAAATATGGTATGATATGTATAGGTGTTGTCATTTTTTGAAAAAAGAATGACACACACGGAAAAAATAAGATGTAAATTGCCGCAGTCCCGCTTGTCAAAAGGGTTTGCGGCATTGAGGAAATGTCTGTTAAAGGTCAAAGCATCGGGCGTTTCCTTAAAAAATAAATTTAATATGGGAGTGTTTTTAAAATGATGGTTCTGGTTATAAATGCAGGCAGCTCGTCCCTTAAGTATCAGCTGCTGAATATGACCGACGAAAGCGTTATTGCAAAGGGCAACTGCGACCGCATAGGCATAGGCGGTCACATTTCCCACAAGACCGCCGACGGCAGGACGGTGGACGTTGACTGCGATTTCCCCGGTCACGCAGAGGCTGTAAGGAAACTGGTGGAAGTGCTGACAACGGGCGATGCAAAGGTGATAGATTCCATGGACGAGATAAACGCCATAGGTCACAGGGTCGTTCACGGGGGCGAGGAGTTCAGCGAGACTACCCTTATCACCCCGGAGATAGTTGATAAGATAGACGCATTGTCCGAGCTTGCCCCCGTTCACAATCACCCTGCGGCTGTCGCAATAAGGGTCTGCATGGAGGTAATGCCGGGCGTTCCCATGGCTGCGGTGTTCGACACGGCGTTCCACCAGACAATGCCCGAAAAGGCATACATGATGGGACTTCCCTATGAGGATTACGAGGAATATCACGTCCGCAAATACGGCTTCCACGGCACGTCCCACAGGTTCGTTTCAAGGGCCGTTGCAAAGGCTGTAGGCAAGGACGTGAGCGAGCTTAAAATAATCTCCTGCCATATGGGCAACGGCTCGTCGGTAACGGCTGTTGACAAGGGCAAGTGCGTTGACACTTCCATGGGATTTACCCCTCTGGACGGGCTTCTTATGGGAACTCGCTGCGGCTCGGTAGACCCCTCGGTGGTGACCTATCTTATGAACAAGAAAGGGTTTACCCCCAATGAGATGTCGGATTACATGAACAAAAAATCGGGACTGCTGGGCGTTTCGGGCGTTTCCTCGGATAACAGGGACGTTTCTGCGGCGGCGGCAGAGGGCAATAAGAGAGCGAAACTTGCAAACGAGATGCTCAAATATCAGACAAAGAAACTGGTGGGAGCGTATGCGGCTGTTATGAACGGCGTTGATGTGATACTGTTCGCGGGAGGCATAGGCGAGAACGACAGCGCCACCCGCAGCGGAGTTTGCTCGGATATGGAGTATCTTGGCGTGAAGATAGACGAGGCTGCCAACAGCGGCGCAAGAGGCAAGCTGACGAGAATTTCCTCCGATGACAGCAAGGTTCAGGTGTGGGTAGTCCCCACCAACGAGGAGCTGCTTATTGCAAGGGACACGCTGGCGTTGGTGAAGAGCTGATAACATCGGCGGCAATGAAAATCAATTTTTGAAAATATGCAGTTTTCCCCCGCCTGACAGCGGGGGAAAACTTATAAGTGAAGTTGTACGGGACATCGGCTAAAGTACGCCGCACACACGGTGCAGCTCGCCGCGCAAAATACAAAAAAGCAAACAACCCAAAATATCCCCGAATTTTTCTAAAAATAGTTTTAAAATGCCGTAAAATCGGCGTTTTAAAGGAAGGTTTACTATGAACAAAAATTTATCGGCGAGAGAGCTTCTCGAAAATGCGGGCAAGGCTGTAAGGGCTTTGGGGAAAACGGGGGATGTCATTGACGGAGAAGAAAACATACTAGCAGAAAATGTTTCTTTTATTTTCCTTCCGTCATTTCCCTGTACATCTTCATCAATTCCCCCACACACTCGCTCTCCGTCATACTTTTCACATCAAACCCATACGCCTGCATGACCGCCCGGTCGTTGTTTTGATGGGCTTTACGCAGTTCTTTGGGCATAAGAGATTCATCATACAAATTGGAGAGAGTGCTGTTGGGGTAAAGGTCACGAGCGTCAAGTATGGCTTGTGCGGTTTGCTCAATTTTTGCCTTTTGTTCAGCCGTTGGACTGCACCAAGGAAAACAATTGTACACAATGTCTTTTGAATAGCTGTAATCGCTTTTCAATCTTCCCGCAACTTGCCGCACCCAAGCATTGTGGACATTTGACATTAAAACGCCAAATTCATACAACCCTGCATTTGGAATAAGAAACACAAGGTCACTTGCAATTGTTTCTTTATTCATAAATCCAATCGGAATATATCTTCGTTTTCCCGATGATGTTTTCGGAAAAATTATATAGTCGCTGTCGGGCTGTGCTATTTGGCAGAAAAGAGTGGGAATATCGGCGAATTTGCGAGTGCCTGCGGCTTTGCTGGCGGCTCTGAATGCCCGCACGCTGTCAATCCTCTTTTTTACTGTCGGACATTTTGAAATCTCACCGGGTTCTGCTCCAACAAGCCATAGGCAGTAACGTTCTTTATTGTTAAGAAACTCAACCGCACCTATATACGGACGTATCCACTTTTGGGACAGCGGCTCTTTTTTTATCAAATCTTTTCTTTCTTCAGCCGATAAAACAAACCCGCCGCCGTCCCTCGGCATACTCCCAAATCGCATAGGAGGAACATTACATAACGGCGTTGAACGTGCTTCAACAAAGAAATTAGGTGTATCGGTCAAATATGGCGAAATATTAGAACAGATTTTCGATTTATTTCCGTCGCTGAATATGTACTTTTCATTTTTGTTTTCCGACTGCGAAAACCCGACAATTATGCAATGCACTTTTGCTTGTTCCGATGATTCATTATTCCATATAAATGTTGTGTGTGCATAGTCAATATGAATTTTATGTTTTTCTATAAGATGTTTCCAAAAGGTAGTGACCTGTTCACCTTGACAAATGCTGTTTGTTGAAACAAATGCCGCACGGACATCAGTGCCGGCTATATATTCGGAAGATTTTTTATACCAAGCACAAACATAATCAAATTCTCCGACACCTTTAACATCTCCGAAAATATTTCGTATTTCCGCTTTTTGAATTTCTGTCATATACATTCCACCCACAAACGGCGGATTCCCCATAATAAAATCCACCTCGTTTTTCGGCACAACATCTTCCCAGTCAATACGCAGGGCGTTTTCCTCAACAATATTCGCATAACTTTTCAGCGGCAGAAAATCAAGGTTCTTGGAAAGAATCTCCGCAGTCTTGTTCATCATCTGCGATTCCGCTATCCACAAAGCAGTCCTTGCAACCGCTACAGCAAAATCGTTTATCTCTATCCCGTAAAATTGACCTATGGAAACCTTGATAATATCCCCCGAATCAAACTCTATCTGTCCGCCCTCCTGCCGCATTTTTATCGCTTCGTTTTCAAGCCGCCGAAGTGACAAATATGTTTCCGTAAGAAAATTTCCGCTGCCGCAGGCGGGGTCGAGAAATTTTAATCCCGCCAGTTTTTTCTGAAATTCAAGCAGCTTTTCATTCCGCTTTTTCGTCTGCTTGTATTCCTTTATTTCCTCAAATTCTTTTTCCAAATCGTCAAGAAAAAGCGGCTTAATTACCTTGCGGATATTTTCAACGGAAGTATAGTGCATGCCGCCCGAACGCCTTGTGACCGGGTTTAATGTACTTTCAAAAACAGCCCCGAAAATCGTGGGGGATATATCGCTCCAGTTAAAACCGCCGCTTGCATTGCCCAGCAAAAGCCCCATAATTTCCTCGTTGAAATTGGGTATCTCGATATCTTCCTTTTCAAACAAACCGCCGTTCACATAGGGAAAAGCCGCCACGGGCGTTTCGTCGTAAGGGTCGCGCTCTTCCGGCTTTGTGTCGAGTATCTTGAAAAGCTCGATCAACGCCTTGCGGACATTATGAATCTCAACATTTTTCAGATACTCCCGGAACATTTTATGCCCGCCGAAAATTCCCGAATCCTCCGCATACAAGCAGAACACCAGCCGTACGCAAAGCATATTCAAACTTTTGAGCGACTCGGGG
>JAMOZU010000052.1 GCA_023667745.1 Ruminococcus sp. | reverse complement strand
GATGTCGGCGGGGGACAATGCGGCTGTTGATACGGCTGACGGGCTGCTCGTAAATGCTTTTGCTTTGGGAAACGAGACTGCACAAAAGGCGGTTGAGACCTTTACCGAGACCGTTTCGGAAATACTGTCCGAAGGCGGAGAGACGGCTGAAAGTCTGCTGAAATTCTGCGGAGAAGTTGCCAAGGAGCTTAATGCGCAGATCGTCAGCGAGAGCGAAAAGTCCGCTCCCGAGGATATTCACAGGCAGGCGTTTATGGCGAGAGTGACTTTTGCCGAAAGCGTTTCCGAGGAGACGCCTATTGCGGGCGTTGAGGCGGCGTTAAGGCTTGGGAATGTTTCAGAGGAAAGCGGCAATGTCGTTGAGACTGACGCCGGCGGAAATGCCGATGATGTTCGGGCGAATGTTACAGCTGAAAATGCGGCAGAGAGTATTTCCGATAATATCGGGAATGACAGCGGCGAAGTTTCCTTGAAAGCCGGCAGTTCCGATATGTCCGACAGGTCGGATATTGCGGCTTTGAATGCGGCGGCTGTTGAACGTGTGAGCATTGAACGGGGCGTTGAAGCGGAAGAGACCGACAGTGATGTTCCCGTAAGTCTTTCGGACACGGCGGAAATTGCAAGGCGTATTTCCGATATGGTTTCAAGAGGACGGGAAGAGAGCATTACCATAAGGCTCGATCCTGCGGAGCTTGGGGAGATAAAAGTCACCGTAAGCCGAAAGGCGGGAGAGACGGCGGTTGCTTTCGAGACGCAAAAGAGCGAGTCCGCACAGCTTTTGGGCGACAGGGCTGCGGCTTTGGCGGAAACACTTGCCCAAAAGGGAATTGCCGTAAGGGAAATATCCGTTACGGACAACAGCCCGAGACGGCAGGATGAATCGGAGGGTCACGGTCAGTTCTACGGAGAAAGCCGGCAAAGCCAAAGCGGCGAAAACAGCCACGGCGGCTACAGCAGGCGGTATTACTTTGAAGAGCCGGAGGAAACTCCCACGGCGGACGAAAATTACTTTTATAGCAAGGAGGCAGATCTATGGCTATCGGTATGAGCGGGGCTTCAATTGACGAGTTACAGACGGTGACGGGGAGCAAATACAACCACAACACCATCAAGACCGACGTTGACCCCAATGACACCAGCAATAGCTATCTGGATTTCGAGGGCTATCTTACGCTGCTTACGGCGCAGATGTCCAATCAGGATTTCAACAATTCCATGAGCGATTCCGAGTTCATTCAGCAGATGGCAAGCTATTCCATGATGGAAGCCATCAATCAGATGACAAAGCAGTCACAGCTGTCCTATTCCTCGTCTTTGATAGGAAAGGCGGTAACGGTGACAGACGCCAACGGTGCGCCGGACACGGGCATTGTGGAAGCGGTCACCATGACCGACAACGGCTGCATGCTGTTAGTCAACGGCAATCAGTACAATTCCTCCAAGATAACCGATGTGGTGGACGGGGATATTTATTCCAAGCTCAATATGTTCACAGGTCATAAGGTCGAGGTTGAGGTTGACGCAGACAAAACAACTACGGGTACTGTTACAAGCGTTTACATCAGCGGCGGCAACGGCTATGTGGTACTTGACCGCAAGAATGTTTACAGCTTAAGCTCCGTTACCAAGATACTCGATGCGTCCGGCACTAACGGCGAGGAGACCGAAGGCGGAGAAGGTACGGAGGGTACGGAAGGTACTGAAGGCACGGAAAATGCCGATAACACCGAAAACACAGGCAGTACGGAAAACACAGGCGTCTCGGAAAACGCTGCCGATGGCGGTTCTTCCGAAGGCGGCACTGTTGATGAGAATATTTCGGCGCAAAGCGAGCTGTACGATCAGCTTACCTCGGCTGTCAGCGAGAATGCGGCGGCTTCTGCAAGCGGTTCCGTGTACAGAGGCATTGAGGGAGTTACTTCAATGGGTCTGTCAAGCAGGAAAGATGATGATGACGAAAGCTCGGACAGCAACAGCGGTTTTGAGACTTTGCTTAATATGGTGGACAACAACAGGAGCAGCAGCAGGAGAGGGCTTATGTCCTATGCCAGTGCGGCTGTAAGATCCAGCCTTGAAGCAATTGCGGCAAGGAAAGTGGCGCAGGTGGAAGAGTCGGTGGCTGCAAGCGGAGTTTCAGGCGACAGCGACAGAGTTCCCGCTCCGTCCGTATACAATCGGTATATTACGGGGAATACCAATGCGAATTATACCCAAAGTAATAACACCGTGAACAACAACGGCGGCAGCAACTCGGTGAACCGGTTAAGCGCAAGGTCGGGTGTGTCAAGCGACAGAATGCCCGCTCCGTCGGTATACAACAGTTATATTGCGGGGAACAGCGCAAACAATAACGTTGCAAGCAACAATAACGTTGCAAGCAACAATAACGCTGTAAACAGCAATACCGTAAGAAATTCCAACGGGTCTAACACCGTCAGCAGTGCAAGCAATAATGCGGGCGGCGTGACAAGTGAGAATAATATGGTAAGCAACAGCGTTTCAAGCAGCAATGTTACAAGCAATGTTGTTTCAAACAGTGCGGCAAAGTCCACTTATGACACGGGCGCACAGTACGGCACTATTTCCGTTTCGGATATGGAAGCAGAAGCGCAGAGCCTGGAAACTTATGCCAATACCAACGGCGTTCCCTACAGCTATCCCAATGTAAGGGATTATGCTCCGGAATACGTTATGGAAGCGGCTTTTGCGGACAGCGTAGGCACGAGGATGGGCGATATCCGCTACATAGGCAACACGGACATCATGAACAGGATAGACACTTCCGAGGTAATTGCTTACATGAAGTCGGGCAGGGCTGTTACGGACATAGGCTGGTGCGGCAAGGGCAGACTGGGCGAAGTTCTCACCTTCCCGGACGGCAGGCAGAGAGTGGAAGTTATTCTGGGAGATGATATTTCCTTCTTCTACACTTCCGGCAATTACACTTTAAACGAGCTGTTCAACAAGAATGTCCCCAACGGTTACTGGGTAGGCAAACTTACCGATCAGGAAATTGCCATAATGCACTACGGCGAGGAATACACCGATGCGGAAAAGGCGGAGATGGAGGCTTTCGAGCAGTATTGCGTAAGGCAGTCGGCGATGTTAGGGTACTAATCGTCAGAGGCTATAGGTTGGAGTTGTGACTTGAATGGGAAGACGGTAGATTTTGGCAAATAAATTTATAAAGGAAGGATTGAGATGCTTACAGGCGATTTCCTTAAAATAAGAAGTACGCCCGAAAATCAAGGGCATGTACAATCACAGTCACAGGTTCAATCACAGGCACAGCCGCAGGCGGCACAGGCGGCGAGCTTTGCGGACGAATTGCGGCAAAGGCTGGCGGTTCAGGGCATTGTAAGCGAGGCGGAGGCACAGGTTCGCAAGACCACTGCCGAAGAGCTTGAAATAATGTCGGGCATTAACTTTTCGCGGCATGCCGTGGAGAGGATAAACAGCCGCATGATAGACGTTATGAGCGGCGACCGCTTAGAGAGGCTCTCAAAGGGCATGGAGCTGGCGGAAAGCAAAGGCTCGGACGATGCGCTTGTGATAGTTGACAGCACGGCGTTTGTGGTGAATGTTCCCGGAAATAAGGTCATTACGGCGGTAAAAGCCGGGGAAGTCCAAGGGAATGTTTTCACGAATATTGACACGGCAGTAATTATGTAAAAGGCAATATGTTTTCAAGGCATTACACTTGCAATGTCTCACAAGAGGGTAAAGCAGGCTCGGACCGTTTACGGAAAGCTGTTCTCCCGACCGATTGACGGAGAATGTCCCTTTTGATATGAGACAAGGCAAAACGATTTTCAAAGGAGAATGATTTTAGAATGGTTAGATCACTTTATGCGGGCGTTTCCGGACTTAAGGTACACCAGACAAGAATGGACGTTATCGGTAACAACATCGCCAACGTAAATACCGCAGGCTTTAAGGCTTCGAGAGTTTCTTTTGCGGATATTTACTATCAGGCGGCAAGGACGGAGTCGGGCGGCAACGCCACCTTTGCGGGCAACAACTCCGCACAGGTAGGTTACGGTTCGCAGATAGCGGCTATCGACAAGGATATGTCCGCAGGAAATCTCCAGAATTCCAACAGGCTGTTTGATATGGCTCTTCCCGATGAAGGTTTCTTCTGCGTGGGTACTGTGGACGAGAACGGAAATGTAAACAGCGTTTCCTACACCAGAATGGGCAACTTCGGAATTGACTCCGCAGGTAACCTTGTAAATGCCCAGAACCAGTTTGTACTGGGAAGGAACAACATTTTCAGGATAAACGGCGGTACATATTCCTCGGCGCAGATGGACGGTCAGCTGGCGGCTGACAGTGCCAATCAGATGGAGACCATCAACATCTTCGACCGCATCTGGGACGCATTCAAGCCCGAGGCGGAAATGGCTATAGACAATGTTACGAGAAAGTACTGGAAGGACGAGGCGGCTAACTACTACGAGTTTACAGCTCCGGACGGGGCTGCGGGGGGAGTTACCACCGTGGAAGGTCCTACACGTAACGATGACGGCACAATCGAGGGCGGAAGAAAGCTCATGACCATCTTTGAGGGCACAGACCCCTATGACGACACCCGCTCCATTGCATATGACTATCATATGCAGGACACCAACGCCGCTGAGACAGGAACCGATACAGTTCCCGCCGATTACTCGGTGAACGTTGTTCACACTCCCGGCAACAGGTATATCAAGACTTACGGCAACGAGGCAGCCGCAGGCGTGAATGACGCAGGCTTCAAGGCTAACGTTTACGAGACCGACGGCAGACTGCTGACGGCGTATGACGACGCTTCCGCCGAGGAGAAGACTGCCATGCGCAACAGGCAGTATGAAATTGCCACCGACTATATCCTTTACACCAAGGACGGCAAATACATGAACAACCAGGGCGTTCAGTATGATGAGGACGTGGGACTTTACAAGGACGAGGACGGCAACTACTACGAGTATCAGTGCATTACCTCCATCAACAACGACGGCTCTCTTACCAAGACCCACACCTATACCAAGATGAACGTTGTTGAGGACGCAGACGGCAACAAGCAGTATTATCAGAGCCCCAATGCGTATGACGTTTACGATTACGATCCCGTAAACAAGCAGTTTGCTTCTCGTGAGACCGACCCCAACGGCAATATCATCTATGCCAATATGACGGATATTTCCCTGAAATATTCGGATATGCAGGCGTTCAACGTAAATACCGACGGTACTTTGAGCGCGAAGTATGCGGGTACGCTGAAGGTACTGGCGAGAATCGACCTTGCCACCTTCGAGAACGTGGACGGTCTTAACGAGATAGGGCTTACCCAGTTTGAGGAGACCGCCGCTTCGGGCGTTGCCAACATCAAAAAGCCCGGCAGCTCGGGAGCAAGTACGGTTCAGGCGCAGAAGCTGGAGATGTCCAACGTAAGCCTTGCGGACGAATTTTCGGATATGATAGTCACCCAGAGAGGTTTCCAGGCAAACGCAAGAATCATCACCACCTCCGACAGCATGCTCGAAGAGCTTGTTAATATGAAGAGGTAATGATTCAGGTCTGATTTATGGAACGCCGCTCAAATCGCTTTATTAATACAAACCTTTTGCAGGCGGCTTTTCCCCGCCTGCGGCGGGGAAAAGCCTTAAGTCGGCATTCCTTATGTGTGCGGGTATATTTTCCCGCCTGACGGCGGGAAAATATACTACATATTAATTTGTAAAGGCGGTCATGATATATGATCAAACTGACAAGAGCAAGCGGCACGGAGCTGCTGGTAAACGAAAAATTCATTGCCATTGCGGAGGAGACCCCCGACACCGTCCTCACCCTGCAAAACGGCAACAAGTACTTTATAAAAGAGGGCATTGACGAAATTCTCGGCAAGATACTTGATTTTGAAAAGGAAAAAGCTGCGGTAAAGCATGACAAGCAATAACCGCTTTAAGATAGATGAGTTAAAGGAAACGCTGATTAAAATTAATTGTCCTTTACAGCAGACGGCATTTTCCCCGCCTGCGGCGGGGAAAATGCCTTAAATCAGCAGATTAACCAAGGGAGGAACAATAAAAAATGAATCTAACGTTGATCATAGGTATGATTATCGCCTTCGGCATGACGATATTCGGCTGTCTTTCGGGCGGTGAGTTGCAATGGTTCGTGGACGTGCCGTCGCTGGCGATAGTTGTGGGCGGTACTATCGGTGCGGTTATCGCAAACTTCCCCGGAAGTACCCTGAAAAAGATAGGGAAACTTATGGGGCTGGCGTTCAAATCCCCCAAGTATGACCCGGAGGACTATATTCAGCAGATGGTGGACTACTGCAAGACCGCAAGGCAGAAGGGCATTCTCGCCCTTGAGGAACAGGCAAACGCCTGCACGGACGAGTTTATGAAGTCGGCTCTTATGCTGATAGTCGACGCCAACGACTCGGACAAGGTAAAAAGCATGCTCGATGACTCCATTAACTTCCTCTGCGACCGCCATGAGGCGAACATAGGCATTTTCAACCGTGCTTCGGGAGTTGCTCCCGCCTTCGGTATGATAGGTACTCTCTGCGGACTTATCGGAATGCTCAAAAAGATGGACCCTACCGACCCGGAATCGGCGGCAAGCCTCGGCGGAGCTATGGCGACGGCTCTGGTTACCACCTTCTACGGCTGTCTGCTGGCACACTGTATCTTTACACCCTTGGGCAATCAGCTTACATATCTTCACAACAAGGAAGTTCTCTGCTTACAGATAGTGGAAGAGGGTACTCTTGCGATAATCTCCGGAGCTAATCCCAGATACGTTGAGGAGAAGCTGAGAATGATGCTCCCCATGAACGACAAGGGCAAGCCCAAGGCTGCGGGTGGCGGAGAGGAATGATGGAAATGTCCCATTGCGGGGCTTCGGTTTGAGTTTTCATAACGGGTTTACAATGACATTTTCTGTCAATATTAGGATTCCTTTTTGGCTGATGTGATATTTGACAATAAGGGAAAAGTTTTCAAAAAATTTACAAAGTATATTTCAAATATAACTGGAAATTTGAAAATTTGTGCTAACTGCACTAATTCGACAAAGATTTCGAGAAAATTTTTACTTCCGATATTAAAATATGTTGGAAAAGACAGTAGAAATTTTTTAAAAGATATGATATAATTAATAGGATAGGGCAAGTGTGCCGGGTAAGTCGGAAAATGGTACGAATGTGTGCAGCGGAACGCGAAGTTGCGGAATGCTCGCATGGGCGGATATGAGACAAGCCTCGGATATACAATGACTTTATCGGGTGACAATAGGAAACACAGGCGGTTTCCCGTATCACATTCTCGGAGGTGAATGCAGATGGCAAGAAGAAGAGGCGGCGGAGGCGGCGAGGGCGCAAACTGGATGGACACCTACGGCGACTTGGTTACTCTTTTGCTATGTTTCTTTGTGCTGCTGTATGCGATGTCAAGTATGGACCCAAGCAAGTGGCAGTATATTGCGCAGGCATTTTCGGCGGGCAACGGCGAGATAATAAATGTAGTCGTTGACAAAGAACCCAACGAGGAAAACGACCCCAGTGCGGTATACGTGGACGAAAATCAGGAGCAGCAGAGCGAAATAGATTTCGACGAGTTTTACCTGTATCTCAACGAGGCGGTAAAAGCCGAGGGCTTGCAGGAAAGCGTTTCGGTGGAAATGGCGGACACGGGAGTTTATATGAAGTTCCGTGACAGCGTATTCTTCGAGGGCAATTCCTATATCCTCCTTGACGAGGGAAAATATATACTGGAGGTCATCTGCGACGGCATAAGGGCGGTGGATAATTATGTTTTCGCCATAAAGGTGAACGGTCACACCGCAAAGAGCGCAGGTTCGGACACCAACGAGTGGGAGCTTTCCTCCGGAAGAGCAAGCTCGGTAATAAACTTTATGCTGGGACTTGACTGCTGCGACAGCAACAAGTTTTCGGCGGCAGGCTACGGCGGCTACAAGCCCATTGCCGACAACGACACCCCGGAGGGGCGGCGGCAGAACAGGCGTGTTGAGATAGTTTTCATAAGAAACGACATTGACCTTACAGACCCTGCGGTAATGCAGGAGCTTATGGAAATGGAGTTCGGGCAGAGCTTCGTTGAGCCTTCGAGCATTGACGGCGACACGGAGGCGGACAGGGAGACGGTTGCTGAGGCGGCAGCCGAGGAAACTACCTATCTTGACAAGAACGACTATATGTCCGGCAAGACGGATATACCCTAAAGCATATTACTCAAGTTTTGAGTCGGGGAGATACCGATCAAATCGCTTTTAAAATTTGTATTTGTTACGATTCCTTTATGCAGGCGGCCTTTCCCCGCCGCAGGCGGAAAAAAGCCTTGAATCGGTACTTCCTTAAAATAAAATTCCCGCAATATGAATGAAGGTGAATACTTTGGCTGACGTTCTGTCGCAAAAGCAGATAGACGAATTGCTTAACAGCTTTAACACTCAGGGGACAAACGCCTTTGAGGAGATCGAGAAGGACAGCGAGCAAAATGTCAAGAACTATGACTTCAAAACGCCCAAGAAGTTTACCAAGGAACAGCTGAAGGTCATTGACAACATTTTCGAGAACTACACGAGAGTTCTTTCCAGTTATCTGACGGGGCTTATGCGTCTCTACTGCAAGGTTGAGGTCATGCAGATAGAGGAGCAGAGGTATTACGAGTTCAACAACGCCCTGCCGGATTATGTTATGATGGCTTTGGTCAATATGGGTATTCATGATGACGACGTACTGGAGACCAACTGCATAATGCAGATTTCAAACCCCATTACCTTCACCATGATAGACAGGCTTATGGGCGGTCACGGCTCGTTTACGGAGATAAACCGAGACTTTACGGAAATAGAAATGACGATAATGTCGGGAGTCATGGAGAAAATGGCGCAGTCGCTGAAATCTCCTTGGGGGCAGTACATCGACCTTGACCCCATGATCGCGGGACTGGAAACAAATTCCCGTGTAATGCAGTCGATACCTCCGGACGAGGTGGTTATCCTTGTAACGCTGGAGATCGAGATAAAGGACGTAAAGAACGTCATGAGCATTTGTATACCGGCTATGAACCTGGAGTCGATAATGAGCAAGTTCGGCGACAGGTGGGCAAGAACCACCAAGCGGCGAGACCCAAGGCGGGAACAGGAACGCCGGGAAAATATAATGAATGCTCTGAAAACTTCAAATGTAAGCGTTCGGGCAGTCCTGTGCGACACCAAAGTGGACCTTTACGATATTCTTACCTTGCAGGTGGATGATGTTATACCCCTTAACACCCCTATTTCACGGAACGTGGAGCTAAAAATAGGCGGGAACGTATGGTATGACGGGAAACTTGGAGTTATGAATAACAGGAAGGCAATCAAAATAGATAATATATATAAGGAATTGAGGTAGGGAAATGAGCGATAACGTTAATATTGACGGCTTCGGCGAGGCGGAAAAGGACGCCATAGGCGAGATCATGAATATTACAATGGGCTCAGCCGCCACAGCGGTGTCCAATATGCTTAGTGCCAAGGTATGGATAACCACGCCGACGGTCTCGGTGGCAAAGCTGAAGGATTTCAGCTATCCGGAGCTTGAGCCGTCCATACATGTAAAGATACGCTATGTACTGGGCGTAAGCGGCGACAATGTGCTTGTCCTCAAACAGGCGGATGTGCAGATGATCTTGAATCAGCTTATGGGTCTTCCTCTGGAGGTCACGGACGACTTCGAGTTTGATGAGATGAACATTTCGGCAGTGTGCGAGGTCATGAACCAGATGATGGGTGCGTCGGCGACGGCATTGTCGGAACTTATCAATATCCCCATTGACATATCCACTCCGGAGGCGATAGTCAGCACAGGCGACAACGACAAGAGCCCTTACGGCGACAATCTCGATCAGGACGTGTGCGTTGTAAAATTTCAGCTGACCATCGACAATGTGATAAACTCCGAGTTTATATCCGTATATTCCATCGATCTTGCCAAAGAAATGGCGGAGGGACTTATGAAAACATTTTCTGAAGGACCTGCGGACAATTCTTCCGAAGGCGATTTAAGTCAGGACGACATAGCGGCTCTCTTGGGCAATGCGGGAAGTATGGAACCTGCTCCCGCCCCGACCCCTGCTCCCACGCCCGCTCCCGCACCGGCGGCAGGCGGCGGCACTATGAGCCAAGACGAGATAAACGCTCTTATGGGCGGCAGCGCACCTGCGGCAGCTCCAATGCAGCAGCAAGCTCCCATGCAACAGGCAGCTCCCATGCAGCAGCCGGCAATGCAACCCCAGATGCAGCAAGCAATGCCCCAACAGCAAATGCCGAATGCAATGACGCAGCAAGCTGCAATGCCCATGCCGCAGATGGCTATGCCTCAACAGGCAATGCCGCAGCAAATGGCTATGCCCCAGATGGGAATGCCCCAGGGAATGCAGCCCTACGGCGGCGGTTATCCTCCTTATTACGGCGCACCTATGGGAATGCCTCCCGTAGGAAGAGGGAGTGCCGTAAATGTTCAGGCTGTTCAGCTTCAAGGCTTTGAGAATTATAACAGCAAGGATCTTAATGTCAACCAGAATGACAACCTTAAGCTCCTCATGGGCGTTCCCTTGGACGTTACGGTGGAGATAGGGTCGGCTACAAAGAAAGTAAAAGACATTCTGGACTTCACACAAGGCACCATAATAGAACTCGAACGGCAGGCGGGTGCGCCGGTTGACATCATAGTCAACGGTCATCTGATAGCCAGAGGCGACGTTGTGGTTATTGATGATAACTTTGCCGTAAGGATAACGGAGATCATCAAATCAAAATTTTTAGATAACTTAGGTAAGGAGAATTAACTATGGACAAGAAGATTATGCTCGTTGATGACGCCGCATTTATGCGCATGATGATCAAGGATACCTTGACCAAGAACGGCTACACCAACATTATCGAAGCCGCAGACGGCGAGATCGCCTGCAATACATATGCCGCTGAAAAGCCCGATCTTGTTATAATGGATATAACCATGCCCAATAAGACAGGCATTGAAGCCCTCCGTGACATCAAAGCTTCCGACCCCGGGGCAAAGATAGTAATGTGTTCCGCAATGGGTCAGGAGTCCATGGTCGTTGAGGCTATAAAGCTGGGTGCGCTGGACTTTATCGTAAAGCCCTTTAAGCCCGACAGAATACTTGCTACCGTTCAGAAGGTCCTCGGCTGATGACTCAGGTCCTTCCGGTCGCTTTGGCTCTTTTGGGCGTAATTGCCCTTATGATAGGAGCTATGTTCGGTCTTAAGTGGCTTACGGGAAAGGTTTCCTTCAAAGGAAACGGCGGCATGAAGATAGTTTCCGTGTTAAGTCTCGGGCAGGATAAGGCTCTGTATGCGGTAGAGGCAGGCGGCAGGCGGCTACTTATCGGCGCGGCGTCGGGAGGGCTGTCCCTTATATGCGAGCTTTCGGAGGAGGATATGAACATTCTCAAAGGAAACGGCTTGCAGGAAAACGGAACTGTCAGCTTTTCCGAAACGCTGCGGCGGAATATGCAAAAGATGGGCGGAGAGTTTATCCGCCCTTATCAGAAGAGCGATAACAATGATGATACCGATGATGGAGAATAAACAAGCCGCAAAGGAAAGGAGTCCAAAGGCTTTGAAAAAGAAAATTTGGAACACCATTCCCAAATGGCTTAAGGTAATGGCTGTCACCGGACTTTGTGCGGCGGGGATATTATGGGGAGGAATAGGAGGAAACGCTTTGGTTTCCGCCGTATCCGACCCGAATGTGCAGGAGGGAGTGTTTACCACCGCTCCGACGGAGATCACGGTGAGCGTGGAGCTTACCACCATAA
>JAMOZU010000051.1 GCA_023667745.1 Ruminococcus sp. | reverse complement strand
CCCCTGTCAAACTCCAGTTTCACCCTGTCCGGGAACGACTTGAACCCTTGCAGTTCCAATGATTTTAAACGCATATAATAACCACCCGATAGAAGCAAGAAGCCGGAAGCAAGAGGCAAGAGAACCCCGCTTTACAGCCCTGCAAAAATATACTTAATTGACCTTCGAGAGGCAAGAAGCCAAGAAGCAAGAGGCAGGAAATTCCTGCTTTATAACCTTGCAACAAATACACCTGTCGCACTTCGAGAAGCAAGAAGCCAAGAAGCAAGAGAACCCTGCTTTACAGCCTTGCGAGAAATACACCTGTTGTTCTTATTTCCGATTTTATTTTTTCCGAATCCGCACTAAGAAGCAAGAAGCCAGAAGCAAGAGGCAAGAATGACCTGCTTTACAGCCCTGCAACAAATACACCTTTTGCACTTATTTCCGATTTTAATTTATCCGCACTACTTTAATACCCGCCCCATTCTTGTCCCACATAAAAATTATATCACATTTTCTCCCATCTGTCAATAGCTTACCGCAAAATATTTCACCTGCTCCGCAATTTCTCCGTTTTATATAAACTCATTATGCAAACTTTGTATATTTTGCGCTAAGCATACAAAATTTACATATCTCCTTAACGAACAAACAGTTCATTAATAAACAATCATCACTTCGGTGATGCACCAAGCGATAGCCTGGGGGTGGGGAAGGGGTGAAGGAAAAGGGGGAATGGCAATCCGCAGGTTGCCGGGGGGAGAACCCAGAGGGGAATGTGTGACGACAAGCGTCACACCGGCGGGGGGGGCGGCTATGCCCCCTATTATACAGAGCAGCCCCCGCCCCGCCCCCTGGGGTTTCCCCCCTTGCCATTATGTGAGCAGTCCCAAAATACTTACTTTAATTTTGAAAAAGCCTATTATCGGCGATTGAGAGGACAAGCCTCCACGGTGTTTGAGTGAGCAAAGCCTTCACGGCGTTTGAGTGTCCTCACCACTTCACCTCCACCCCATTCACCCTCACACACCCCGCCGTGACGTCCTCATTCACCCCAAACCTTACCCTCCCCGGATAACGCTCCTCAAAGTACTCCCCATTGCATCTCTTATGCCCGTAAAGCACGCTTGCATACCGTCTCCCCACCTCACAAACGTTCACACCCTCTTTTAAATTTTCCCTTACCGTCTCCCTGATACGGTAACTTGAAACCACTTCCCCGAACGCCGGGTGATAAAACCCCGCTACGGAATTTTCCCCAACTCCGTCCTCGGCGTGAAGTCCCATTCGTATTATTCTTACCCCCGCCCTCTCAAACCGCCTTGCAAGCTCTGCGCAAATTTCCACGCATTTCTCAAAGGGGTACAGCGTATACTCTCCTTTTGCATAGAGCTTTTCCAACGCCGTCCCCCGAAGCACCGCCACAGGATATATCCTTACCGTGTCCGGTCTGCATTTTATCAGCTCATCACAGGTGTAAAGCTCCTTTTCCGGGTTGCTGCCGTAAAGCCCCACCATCATCTGCACCCCAAGCTCAACCCCCGCCCATTTTATAAGCCTGCACGCATTTCTCACGTCCTCCCCGCCGTGACCCCGCATGTTAGCCGCCAGTACGCCCTCGTCCATGGACTGCGCCCCCAGCTCGACAGACGTGACCCCATGCCTTTTGAGCACACCCAAAACCTCTTCATCAATGCAGTCGGGTCTCGTGGAAATTCTTATCCCCCGAAAACCCGTATGTCCGTCCCTTTGCAAAAATTCTCCCGCCGTCTCCAGCAGCTCCCTCATATACCCCCTGTCAATTGCGGTAAAACTCCCCCCGAAAAAGGCTATCTCCGTGTCCCCCAACGTCCCCTTCTTTTCGCATATCTCATACGCTCCCCGAAGTATCTCCCGAACCTCTCCCCCCGTCGGAGGTTTTATACTTCCGCTGATAGTCCTCTGATTGCAGAACGAACAGTCGTTGGGACAACCCGCATGGGGGATAAACACCGCTACATTCCCTTTCAACCAATTAACACCACCTACAAGAAGCAAGAGGCAAGAGGCAGGAAGCAAGAGGCAAGATATTTTCCCGTTTCCTGACTTTGCACCGCCGGCAATAGAAATTACGCCGCACAGTCATTGTAATTCACAATTGCAACTTCCGTCATAACGCTTTCGCATTTTTTGAGTATCTCCTCGATTTTCACAGCCGCATCGCAGGTGTAAAAAACATTGCCGCATTCCTCGCACATAAGGCAGGGAACGTTTTTTTCACTACAATGCTCTTTTTAAATTCTGCCGTGTGAACCGTGAAATTCTCTTCAAATCCGTTTCCGCAAAGCATGCACTTCATACTCTCAAACTCTCTCCCGCCGTTCATTTGACGGTCATTTTTTTCGCTGAAAGCGGAAAAAGCCCTATCATCAGCTTTTCTTGATCTCCACACTGTACCTGCAGCCCTCTTTAAGGCAGAACATCTTCCCGCCCTTCTTGAACAGCGTTGAGCCGTCGTTGCACTTGGGGCATTTGTCCGACGTGGGAGTGTCCCATGTCATAAAATTGCAGTCGGGATAGCCCTCGCAGCCGAAAAATTTCTTCCCCTTCTTTGACTTCTGCGCCAGTATCTTTTTCCCGCACAAGGGGCATATCCCCCCGGTGGGCTTTACTATCTTCTTGGTGTTCTTGCAGTCGGGGAATCCGGTGCAGGCAAGAAATCTCCCGAACCGCCCCAGCTTTATCACCATAGGCTTGCCGCAAAGCTCGCATACCTCGTCTGTCTCCTCGTCAGGGACTTTTACCCGCTTGCCGTCCATAGCAATTTCCGCCTTTTGGAGCGTGTCCGCAAAGTCGCCGTAAAAGTCTTCCAGAGTCTCCACCCAGTCCTTTGAGCCTGCCTCTATCTTGTCAAGGCTCGCTTCCATGGAAGCTGTGAACTTGGTATCCACTATCCGCTTGAAATGGGTCTTCAAAAGGTCTGTGGTCACCTCTCCCAAACCTGTGGGCTTGAGCTGCTTGCCGTCCCGCTCCACGTAGAATTTGTTGACGATGGTGGAGATAGTGGGAGCGTAAGTGGAAGGTCTGCCGATTCCGTTTTCCTCCAGTGCCTTGATGAACGAACCCTCGGTGTACCTTGCGGGAGGCTGGGTAAAATGCTGCTTGCCCTCTATATTCTTGAGCTTTAACACGTCCCCCTCTTTTATTTCCGGGAGAACCTTCCCCTCTTCATCGTCCTTTGACTCCTCGTAGAGAACGGTAAATCCGTCGAACTTAACGGAAAATCCCGTTGCCTTGAAGCCCGCCCCGTTGGCGTTTATATCCACCGAGACCGTATCCATAAGGGCGTTTGCCATCTGGCTTGCGATAAACCTTTCCCATATGAGCTTGTAGAGCTTGAACTGTTCGGGAGTAAGGCTACCCTTTACCCTGTCCGGAGTAATTTCCGGCGTTGAGGGACGTATTGCCTCGTGAGCGTCCTGGGCGTTGGCTTTGGACTTATATATCTTGGGCGCAAGGGGGAGGTAATTCTTGCCGTATTTTTCCTCGATATACTTATATGCCGCATTCCTCGCCTCATCGGACACCCGCAGGCTGTCCGTTCTCATGTAGGTGATAAGACCCACAGCCCCCATGCCCTCTATGTCAACGCCCTCGTAAAGCTGCTGGGCGGTGCGCATGGTCTTGGCTGTCTGGAATCCCAGTTTTTTCGACGCTTCCTGCTGCATGGTGGAAGTGGTGAAAGGGGCGGCGGGGGACTTGCGGCGGACGGATTTTTTTACCCCCGTTACCGTAAACTCCGCCCCCTTTATCCTCTCAAGAACGGCGTTGGTTTCTTCCTCGCTGTGCAGCTCGGTCTTTTCGCCGTCAAGTCCCGTAAACGCCGCGTCAAATTGCTTTTTTGACGGCGGACAGGTGAACTTCCCCTCTATCGACCAGTATTCCTCCGGCTTAAAGGCGTTTATCTGCTTTTCCCTGTCCACTATCATCTTCACAGCCACCGACTGCACACGCCCTGCGGACAGGTTACGCCGTACCTTTTTCCATAAAAACGGCGACAGCTTGTAGCCCACTATCCTATCCAATATCCGCCTTGCCTGTTGGGCGTTGACTAAATTTTCGTCAATGCACCGTGGGTTTGCCATGCCGTTCTGCACGCCGGATTTGGTGATCTCGTTAAAGGTCACCCGCACGGGTGCGCCGTCGGGAATATCCAGCAGCTGCGCCAGATGCCACGAGATAGCCTCTCCCTCACGGTCGGGGTCTCCCGCAAGATAAACGGTGTCCGCCTTTTTCGCCGCCGCTTTCAGATTTTTTATTACATCTTCCTTGTCCTTCATGGGGACGTAAACCGGCGTGAATCCGTTTTCTATATCCACGCTCAGTTTCGACTTCTGCAAGTCCCTTACATGTCCCATGGACGCCATTACCTCATATCCGGGACCCAGATATTTCTGAACTGTTTTCGCCTTTGAAGGCGACTCCACTATTACAAGATTTGACATCGGTGAACACTCCTATTAGAGGCTGGAGGTTAGAGGCTAGAGACTAGTCTCCTGACCTTGCCTTGTATTTATTTAAGAGAAGTACCGTTTTAAGGTTTTCCCCGCCACAGGCGGGAAAAACCGACTGCAAAATTAGGTACTCCTTCGATAATTGCTTTTTTAATCAAAAATTTTTCCCCTATAGCGGGATAGCGGGCGGCTGTATGCGGCAGAACAAGGATCAACGATATAGGCAAACAATGTATTTCTTGCCTCTTGCCTCTTGCTTCTTGCATTCGGTTACCTTTTCGCTAACTTATAATTGCTCCCTTCGGTTCGGATAATGCCCATAAGCTCCAAGTCGGTGACGGTCTCAAGAACGTCGTCAATATCGCTGTCAAGGCTTTGGGCTATCTCGTCCGCACGCAGGGGACGGCTGCTTTGCATCAGGACGTTTACTGTCCGTTCCTGCACCTCCGTAAGACCGTCCGGGACGGTGAATTTCTCCGCCGTTTTTACGGCTGTGAGAGGAGCATTTTCTCTTTGACCTGCCGGGACAATGCCGTTTTCATAAGACCCGCCGGACATACCGGACACGCATGCGGCGGCAGCCTTGTCAGCCTTGTCGCTTCCGTTATTCACGGCGGTTTCCTTTGCGTTCCTTTCAGCCGCTTTTGCAGCCTCACGTTGAGCCTTGTCTTTCCGCCGTGCCCTTATAAGACCGCTTCTTATCTTTTGCCCGTCCGGGACAGTCCCCGCAGGCTTTCCCCGCAGCAGCGAGCCGCACTCCTCTTCGAGCCGCTCCACTTCCCGCCGCAGGGGATCGTTTTCGTCTATTGTATGCAAAAGCCAGGGACAGTATTCATTGTAAATATCCCTCGCTCCCATCAGCGGGACAGCTCCCTGCCGTATAAGCTCGGAGTTGCCGTAATAATTGCTGTCGAACAGGTCGTAAGGCGGCACCGCAAAAACGGGTTTGCCAAGGTCGGCGCAGTGGGAAGCGGAATTGAGCGAGCCGCTTTTTGCGCTTGCCTCTATCACCGCAGTACCCAAAGACAGGGCAGTAAGTATGCGGTTTCGCTGCGGGAATTTGGCGGATGAGCCTTTTGTGCCGGGGAGATACTCGGTAATAAGCGCACCGTGTTCCGCAATAAAATCACGGTACTTGGCGTTGGGCTTGGGATAATCCGAATCAAGCCCCGTACCCAGGACGGCAAAGGTACGTGCGCCGCTTTTGACAGCCGTAAGATGAGCGCATATGTCAACGCCCTCCGCAAAGCCGCTTACTATGTCGAAACCGTGACCCGCCAGAGTGCGGACAATGGCGGAGGTCACTTTAAGGCTGTAGTCCGATGCCTGCCTTGCTCCCACAATGCTTATGGAAAGGCGGTTGTCGATACCGCAAATGTCGCCCTTCACGAACAGCACCGCAGGCGGGTGATACAGCTGCAAAAGCCGTTTCGGATAAAGGGGACTTTCCAAGGGAACTATCATTATCCCCTTTTTGTCGCACTCCTCAAATACAGTCTCCGCCTTTCCCAAAGGTACTTTTGCGGCAGCCGTAAGCTGTGGGGAGAGCCTGCTGCGGATTTGGGCAGGCAATTTGTCCGGCTCGGACAGTCCCCGGAAAAGTTCTGTGGGGTCGTCGAAAATATCCATCGCTTCAAAAAGCGCAGCCGTCCCCTCGCCCAGTGCTATCACCGACCACAGCCTGTAAAGAGCGGCATAATAATCCATTTGAACATTCATAATTACTACCCTGTTAGAGGCTGGGAATTGAGAGGCTAGAGACTAGATTTTTTCATTTCACTCTTAGCATCTCAATTCCGCCTTATATCCTCATTTGTTTTTAATTTAACAATACCAATTCAAACTCAGAAAACCCCATTTTCAAAATAATTCCCTAGCTTCCCGAACCCTAGCCTCTAGCCTTCTAACCTCCGGCCTCTAGTTGCCACATTACGATCCCTGCCGCCATGGCCGCATTCAGGGAATTGGCATTGCCTTTCATCTTTACGGTGATTTTTTTTCCGGTGATATGCTCCGGAGGTATGCCGTTTCCCTCGTTGCCGATAATAACAGCTCCGCCGCCGGAGAAATCGCAGTCCCTTATGTCCCATGCGCCGCCGTCCACCACAGCCGAGAACAGGGGAACGCCCGCATCTGCGAACATCTCCCTTGCCTCCTCAAAGCCGCAGCACATGGTCTTTACCCGCAGCAGACTTCCCATAGCCGACCGCACCGTCTTGGGGCTGAACAGGTCGCAGCAGCTGCAGCAGACAATGCCGTCTGTCCCAAGTGCGTCCGCCGTCCGCAGGACAGTCCCCATGTTGCCGGGGTCTTGAAGATTGTCGAGAATAAGGTAACGCCCTCCCGCAGCAGGAGTAAACCTCCCGTGAACAGCGGGGAAGGAGCAAAGAGCAAATATCCCCTGAGGGGTCACCGTGTCGGAAATTTTCGCCGCAAGCTCATCGGTTATCTCATAGACCTTGCCGCCGCCATATTTTTCCGCTATTTCTTCCATTTCGCTTTTGTATTCGCTTGTGGCAAGCAACAGGGAAATATCCCCATTTTCGCCCGCAGCGTCCCTTATGAGACGCACACCCTCCATGGGAAACAGCCCCAGACTTTTCCGCAGCTTTTTATCTCCGCACAGCTTGCGGTAAAGTTTTATCTTCTCGTTCTCCGCCGATGTCAGCACATTAAACTCCATTCCCGCAAACCTCTCTAACCTCTTACCTCTAACATCTAACCTCTAACAAATAAAGGCTGTTCACGAGCATAGCTCATATGAAACAGCCTTTTTTGCCTTAAACCGATCAAAGAGCGGCCTTAGCTTTTTCGGTAAGGGCAGTGAACCCTGCCGCATCATTGATGGCGATCTCCGAAAGCATTTTTCTGTTGAGAGTGATGCCTGCTTTTTTAAGACCGTTCATAAATGTGGAATAGTTCATTCCGTTAAGCTTGCAGGCTGCGGAAATTCTTGTTATCCAAAGCCTTCTGAAATCTCTCTTCTTGAGCCGTCTGCCGATATAAGCGTAGTTGCCCGATTTCATAACGGCTTCTTTAGCCATTTTGAAATGCTTGCTCTTTGCGCCCCAATAGCCCTTAGCGAGCTTTAAAACCTTGTTTCTTCTCTTGCGAGTCGCCAATGCGCCCTTAACACGAGCCATAGTATTTTACCTCCGATTTGTTTTAAGTTGATGTTCGCTTATTTATAGGGCATAAGCTCCCTTAAGGTCGCAGCGTTCGCAGAGCCTGCAATGCCGGCTGTCCTTGCGATTCTCTTGCGCTTGTGGTCTTTCTGAGTAAGTCTGTGTCTCTTGTTGGTCTTCTGATACTTGACAAGACCCGTTTTGGTGAGCTTGAAACGCTTCTTTGCGCCCGAATGTGTTTTCTGCTTAGGCATGAAAATATCCTCCTTTAATTTTAACGGTCAAAAAACTCCGAAAGCCCCGCAGGCACAATGCCCCGGCTCTCGCAAAAAGACGGCATACCGCATACCCCTTTGACCTCGGGGGGACTTTTTTATTACTGCTTCGCCGCCTTCGGGGAAACGAACATCACCAGCATGCGTCCTTCCATTTTGGAAGGCTTGTCGACAACGCCGTATTCGGAAACCGCTTCCTTGAATTTCTCCAGAAGTTCCTCGCCAAGCTGCGGATGAGCAATAGCACGCTTGCGGAAACGAACGGAAACTTTCAGCTTGTCGCCGCCTTTGAGAAACTTCGCAGCCTGAGCCGCCTTTGTTTCAAAGTCGTGAGTGTCGATGGTTGAGAACATGCGTATCTCCTTTATCTCCACCGTCTTCTGATTTTTCTTCGCTTCCTTTTCGCGCTTGGACTGTTCAAAGCAATATTTACCGTAATCCATGATCTTGCACACAGGCGGAGTTGCCTGCGGAGCGATCTTTACAAGGTCAAGGTCCTTTTCATAGGCAAGTTTCTGAGCGTCCCTTGCGGACATAAGTCCCAGCTGCGAGCCGTCTGCACCTATTACCCTTATCTCCTTGTCACGAATTTCCTCATTGATCTGAAGTTCCTTGCTGCTGTCTTTGTTAGCTATGGCGAGCACCCCCGTATTACCGTTGATATTTTGGAATTAAAATAAAATTCAGCAGAACATAAATGCGCTGCCGACAATAACTCATAATAACTCATCTAAAACCGCAAAGGAACAAAAGCGGCTTTATTATGAAAGGAAGCTATTGACCCAATCCAGCAAGTTAATAGTTAATAATTAATAGTTATTAACATAACCGCCGACGGGTGAGAGCAGCAGCTCTGCTTTATTTTTCGTACCTGATAATTATACCACTTGTCCCCGGATTTGTCAATCCCATTTGGGAAATTTCTTCATTTTCATCACTTTGCACAGATTTTCTTTTTAGCATTCACGCAATTTTGTTAATATTGTACACTCCATTTGCGGCACAAAATCCCATATATCGGTGGCTTTTCCACGCCGTCGGCGGGGAAAAGCCTAATCGGTGCTTTTTATTCCTCTCCGGAATTATTATCATTGAGCATCTGCGCATACGCCTTGTCGGAGAAGTATTCATCAAGGGCTTTTTTGGAAATGGAGTAGCCTGCGGAGGTGCTGATGTACTCGCTTATTTCCCCCTTGGTGATGGCGGCTTTTACCTCCGACTCGGTTATTTTAAGATAGGACGCCGCCTCGGCTGCCGTAAAATAATCGGTGCTTTCGGGCTTAACCGTAAGATTGGAGGGGGAATTGTAGCTGGAGGTAAACACCTGCTCTTTTACCGCCGCCGTAAGACCTTTAAGCCCGCTGTTCACAAGGGCTGCGGCGATAATAAGACATACTCCCAGTATCACTGCGGCTGTGAGAGTCGCCGCTGCGGGAACGGGTCTCGATGAGCTTTTGCGGGAGGAGCTTTGGTTTCTTTGATCCATAATAGTCACCTTCTGCCGGAAGCAGGAAATGTGCGAACGAAGTTCGTACGGAGACAGGAAGCAGGAAAACCAATGCCCCGTGCCTTCCGATACTGCGACCGTTTTTTTTTTTTTTTTTTATTGCAATAGTTTTGCGAAAGCCTTACAGCTTTATGGGTATTTCCTTCCCCAAAGAGAAGGAATATATCAGGGCTTCCTTGACGGGTTCGCCCAGTATAAGAGAGAATGCGGCTGCATAGAGCCTTAGCTGCCGTGTGTAGCGGCTTGCCAGAACGGCGGGAGACACAGCCCTGTCGGTTTTATAGTCGCACAGGACATATCCGCCCTCTTCCCGGAAGATAATATCCGCCGCTCCCTGCAGCATCCCCTCAGTATTATTATAAACCTTTAAGTCGTTATCGTCAAGCCCTAAATCGGAAATTTTTACAAGAAATTTTCTTTCCCGCATAATTTCGCCCTTTTTCATCATTCGCGAAAAGAGTCTGCTTCGGGTAAACAGGGCGATAATGTCCGGGTCTATGCACATGGCCTGCTCGTCGGTGAGAGCCCCCCTGTGAGTGAGGGCGGCTGTCTCCTCTTTTACGGCGGCGGTTTTGTCGTCGGCGGCGTAAAGCTTGCCCAGGTCCGCCTGCTGCATAAACAGGTGATAGGCAGTGCCTCGGTCGGCGGCGGTCATTTTCCCGGTCACCGGGCGGATGAAAGTTTCCTCGTCATCGCCGTCAAAGGGGTCGTAGCCGTCGGTCTCGGGGAAGAAGCCGGGGTCGGAAATGTCGGTTACGGTAAAGGGAACGTCGTCGTCACCGGCTGAGCTGCCGCCGTCGTCGGTAAATATGGGGTCGGTCTCCCGGATTTGTTCGGGCTGCCGCTTTTTGGCAAGCCGGCTTACGGTCAGCTTCGAGGGAACAGGTTCGCCGCAGATGTCCCATTGCGCATCAAGGAGCGCAGACACGGTTTCGTAAACCCGCATATTAATAGGCTGTTCATCGCTGTTATCGGCGGATATTCCGGGGGACTTTTCCCGTGAGACGTCAATGGGACTTTTCTCCGTATCATCGGAATTCACCGCCGTTTCCCCGATGTTTGCGGCGGACGTTTTTTCGCCGCCGTAAACATTCAGGCGGAGAGTGCCTTTTTCCTGGTCGTACAGGCAGGAGTTTTTGGAAAATTGAAACTCCGCCAGCCCTGCCGCAATAATATCGGAAACAGTCTGCTGAGCAAGCTCGGAGCAGTCCCTTTTTGTTTTCCCCAGCAGTTTTGCGCCGACGGAAAGTATTCTTGCCTCTTCGTTTTTCGAGCCCTGACCTTTGCCGTTCATGCGGGTAACGAAAAGCCGTTCCCTTGCCCTTGTGAGAGCAACGTAAAGCAGCATAAGGTCCTCGTCCCGCTGTGATCTCTTTATCCTTTCGATAACGGTAAGGTAAGGCAGAGTGTCGTAAGAGATCCGTTCCCTTGCGGAGTATCCGGAGACGGGGGCTGTTATTTTAAGTCCCGCTCCCGTATCGGGGTAGAAGTAGGCGGGGTCAGAAAATCCCTTGCTTTTCTGAGGTTTGTAGTCGGTGCCGCAAAGGAACACATAGGGGTATTCCAGACCCTTTGACTTGTGGACAGTCCTTATAAGTACGGCGTCTCCTCCCGATGTGATGTTCACATTAAGCCGCCGTCCGCTGTCTTTAAGGGATTCTATCCTGCGGACAAATCCCGACACCGTTCCGTCTCCCCGCTTGTCGGAGGCTGCGGCGGCATTTAACAGTGCGTCAAGGAGAACCAGCCTGCCGCCGCCTTTTCCCGAAACAGCCGCCTCATAGTCGGTACGTCGGAAGATGTGAAGTATGGTCTCCTGTGATGTGTGGGTGACGGCAAAATCCCTTATTTCCCCGAACCTTTCCAGAAAATCCCTGCACCTTGCCCTTAAGGCGGCGGTCTTTTCATCATCCTCTTGGGGAACATTGTTCTCTTGCGGAACGTCGGCATTTTCAGGACAGGCGGCGTTTGCTATCCTGCCGTAAAGACTGCCCGCATCTCCGCCCAGCAGGCGTATCTGCGCCATTTCCTCGGCGGTGAACATAAACAGCGGAGACATCATGGCGCACATCAGCGGAACGTCTTTCCAAGGGTTATCCGCCGCCCTTAACAGGTTTATGACGGGAAGGGTCTCCCCGCTGTCAAGCAGGTCTTCCTCGGCGGGGGAACTGCACGGCAGCCCCTCTTTTGCCAGTGCCTCGGCGTAAAGTGGGAAATGGGTGGAATAGCGGGCGAGAATGCAGAAATCGGACAGCCTTGCCCCGGGGTCTTCCTCGGCAAGTTCCCTTATCCTTGATGCCGCCGCCGCCGCTTCCGCTTTTATGAAATCGGTTTGGGTCAGCTTGACGTCGGCATCGGCATCGCCTTTTATCATTCGGGCATAGTCCTCGGTTATTTCCATTATCTCTGCGGGAAACTCCTTTTCGGGAGTGCGTTCCCTGCCGCACACAAGGCTGTCCGCCTCGCCGTAATCGGCACCGCCTCTCTGTTCGCTCATAACAGCCGAGAAAATCCTGTTCACAAAGTCCACCACCGGCATACGGCAGCGGAAATT